>CAJUOF010000374.1 GCA_910587905.1 uncultured Lachnospiraceae bacterium | reverse complement strand
GGAGCGGGGCAGCGTGAAAAACATGGAGGAAGCGTGAGAAGCATGGAGCAAGCGTGAAAGACATGGAGCAAGCGTGAAAAGCGTGGAGGAAAAGAGATAGAAGCGCAGGCGAAGAGTTAAGAATGCGATATAATCCTTATACTGTTTAAGTGGAAAACGGGCAGTATAAGGAGTTTTTTTTGTGCAAAAATGCCAAAAATCAAGGAGAAAATTTTACGATTTCGCAGAAAATTGAAAACCTGAGGAAATGATATTGAATAAATATTACTTTAATGATAAGTATTAAAAATACTTAAATATAAATTTAATATTGATTAAAAAGGAGAAGAGATGAGCGAAGTGAAGATCATAGGAAATGAAGTAAAGAACATGCCCTGGCAGGAGCGGGGGGAAGGCAGCAAGGACTGGATGCCCCTGTGGCGGTATCAGGAGAATCCCATCATCGGGAGAAACCCGCTGGAGGGGGTGGCCCGGATCTTCAACAGTGCGGTGATGCCTTATGGAGACGGGTTCATCGGCGTATTTCGGGGAGAGCAGCTTGACGGCGTGCCCCATATTTACCTGGGGCACAGTAAAGATGCGGTCCACTGGGAATTTGAAAAGGAGAGGATCCGCTTTGTCGACGAGGAAGGGAAAGAAATGATGCCTCCCTACGCCTACGATCCCCGGCTTGTGAAGGTGGAGGACACCTACTATCTGATGTGGTGCCAGGATTTCTTCGGCGCTTCCATCGGCATGGCGAGGACGACGGATTTTGAGACTTTTGTGCGGATGGAGTGCCCTTTCCTTCCTTTTAACAGGAATGCGGTGCTGTTCCCGAGGAAGATCGGCGGAAAGTTCATGATGTTATCCAGGCCCAGCGACAGCGGCCACACTCCCTTCGGCGATATTTTTGTTTCCGAGAGCCCGGACATGGTGTACTGGGGCCGTCACCGCCACGTCATGGGACGTGGGAAGGAATGGTGGGAGGGCCTTAAGATCGGGGGCGGGGCTGCGCCCATTGAGACGACGGAGGGCTGGCTTTTGTTTTATCACGGGGTCAGCGGCACCTGCAACGGCTATGTGTACAGCATCGGCGGGGCGATCCTGGATCTCGACGATCCTTCTATTGTGAAATACCGCTGCAAAAATTTCCTTCTGACTCCGGCGGAATGGTATGAGGAGCGGGGCTTTGTCCCCAACGTGGCGTTCCCCTGTGCCACCATCCACGATGCGGCGACGGGGCGGATCGCCATCTACTATGGATCGGCGGACACCTATGTCTCCCTTGCCTTCACCAGGCTGGCGGAGGTGGTCTCCTACATAAAGGAAAACAGCGTGGTGACTGCGGAGGACACGGAAATTGGCATCCGGTAGCTGTGGAAGGCCGGGCTGTCCGACCTCGGGGGAAGGGGGCCGAAGGGCATCGGAGAGGCTGAGAGGGCTCGCCGGGGAATTGGAACGGCACCTGGCGGAAGGGATCATCCCTTTTTGGGAGGGGCTTCGGGACCGGGAGAGGGGCGGCTATTACGGGCTTCGGGACCGGGACTTGAGACTCCACCGGGATGCGGTCAAGGGCTGTATCTTAAACAGCCGGATCCTCTGGTTTTTCTCCCGGGCGTTCCTGTATTTCAAGGAGGAGCGGCTTTTGGAGGATGCGGCCCATGCGTACCGGTTCCTGCGGGAGCGTTTTCTGGACCCGGAGTACGGCGGCGTGTACTGGTCGGTGGACTGTGACGGGAGGGCGGAGGACGACGGCAAGCACACCTACAGCCATGCCTTTGCTGTCTACGGCCTGTCCGCCTACTATGAAGCCTCCGGAGACCGGGAGGCCCTTGCCCTGG
>CAJUOF010000373.1 GCA_910587905.1 uncultured Lachnospiraceae bacterium | reverse complement strand
GGGGCAGGATCAGACCGCTGGAGAGAATGGCTCCCGGCGTGCCCAGAGGGATCCCGCTCTCCAGATGGTTCGCCCCCGTAAAAAACGAATAGCTTTTCGCCAGGCAATAAAAGGTGAGCGCTGCCAGCGAGACCCGCCGAAAAGTCTTCTCCGTAAAAAACCGCTCCGTCTTTTTAAAGCCAAAAGCATTCAGATACAGGATCAGACCGGAGCCGATGACGGCCCCCCCGGAAAATCCGCCCCCCGGCGACAAATGGCCGTTCAGAATGATGTAGATCCCGAAAATAAACAGCAGCGGCACCAGGACACAGGAGACCTTCTGCAGGATCAGGTCATTCTTCGGCTCATAGATCCGGTCATTCTCCTCCGCCTGCTTCTTCTTCATCTTCTCCTTGTCGTCGGAATCATCCAGCCGCATCAGCACCTGCACGCAGGTGGCCGCAATGAACAGGACGCAGGACTCCCCGAAGGTGTCAAAGGCCCGGTAATCCAGGATCATACCGGTGACAAAATTGGTGGCGCCCGTCTCCTCCACGCCCTTCTCGATATACCGGGCCGCCACCTCGTTGTTGGTGGGATTATCCGGGTTGCCAAATTCCGGCAGATAGACCACCGTCCAGAGAAGCACGCCGATCAGCGTTACACACAGGGCCACCGACACAAACTTGTTCACCACCCGAAAGATCTTTAACTCCTTATTGTGCCGCTCGTCATAGACCTGTGCGTTGATCTTCTCCTCATTGAGCCTGGGACCGGAAAGCTCCTCCGGCGGGATCCGCTTTAAGGGCGCCCTCGTCTCCATGCGGAACTCCGGAGGCGAAACCTCCCCGTCCACCCATTTTTCAAACCGGCGAAACCGGCTGGACTCATAATCTTTTCTCAGCCTGCTCATATCCCGCCCTCCTTCTCAGTCTCTGCGCCTTCCTTTCGGTCCGTCTTCAAAACACCGGCCGCTCCCGGCTCCGGCATCCCCTCCGGCCCGCCGCTCTTTCCCGGCTCCGGCGCAGCCGCCTCCGGCTCCTGCCGCTCCTCCTGGATGGCCCGAATCTTTTTTAATGTCACGAAAAACAGGATGCTGGTCACGCCGGCCCCCACGGCCGCCTCCGTCACGGCCAGGTCAGGCGACTGCAGGATGACCCAGATAATGGCCATGATGGAGCTGTAAGACATATAGATGATGATCGACGTCAAAAGCCTCTTCGTAAAGCTGACGGACAGCGCGCAGACGATCAGCCCGATCAAAAGAAACAGTTCAAATATCCTCACGGTGTTCCACCTCGATTTCCCCAAGATCTTCATCCGTCATGACTTCCAGACGGCTGATCATATGTCCTGCCACCGGGCTCGCCAGCCAGAAAAAAAGCACCACCAGCAGCAATTTCAGAGAAGCAAAACTGATCCCCTTCCACACCACCAGCCCCAGCGTCATGAACAGGATGCCGAGCGTGTCCCCCAGGGCCGCCGCATGGATCCGGTTCAAAGCCCGCTTGAACTTATTGACGCCCACGGCCGCAGCCACAAAGATGAGAAGTCCCGAAAAAAGAAGGACCGCCGATACCGAAAGCCTCACCCATTCCATCATTCCTTTTCCTCCCTCTTCTCCCGTTCCTTCCGCTCCCGGTAGACGCCCGTATAGACCTTGGTCAGCACCACCACCGCCAGGAAGCTTACCATGGCATAGATCAGACACACGTCCGCCAGATAATCCTCCTTCCGGTATACCGACAAAATGGCGATGATGACGATGGTCATGGTGCCGATCATGTTGACCGCAATGATCCGGTCCGCCGTCTTCGGCCCCCGCACGGAACGGATGATGGCGGCAAGGATCAGGACGGCCAGGACCACCATGCATCCCATCAAGATTCCCTGATAGACAACCTCCGCGCTCATTTCCTCCCCGCCTCCATTCTCCTTATAATATGAACAAATACCGAATCCTCAATGCCCTCGGCCATCTCCCTGTCCAGACAGTGGACACAGAACTCATTTCCCTCCACAGACACCGTGATGGTCCCCGGCGTCAGGGTGATGGAATTGGCAAGGAGCACCTTGCCGATCCCCGTCCGCAGATCCGACTTGAAATAGACCAGGGCCGGCTCCGGCTCATACTTTGGCGACAGGATCAGCTTAAGCACCCCCAGGTTCGCCCTGGCGATCTCCCGGAGCAGGACCCCCAAAAACCAGAGAAACAGCCCCGCATTTTTAAACAACAAAAGATCCTTCCGCAGGCTGTAATCCATGAAACGGCAGATAAACCAGTACACCGCTGCCGAAACGCCCAGCCCGAACAGAAAGATCTCCCATGTGAACCTTCCGTTTAATAAAATCCAGAATCCCAGAAACAGCAGAAACATCTTCCTCAATCCCCCTGTCATAATGCCGGGACCAACTCCTGCCAGCAACAGACAAGCGGCACGATCCCGTGCTTTGGTGCGCCTTTCCCCGCACCCGCCATAGAGTATAAACCCATTTTTGCAAAAATACAAGAACAATTTCTCCGATTTCCCGGCCGTCAGCCCGGAAAATTTTTAATATACTGACGAAATTTTTGCCTGCCCCGAAAACTCACACTCCCCTCCCATCCCCCATACTATACCAGTAAACAGACCAAAAGGAGCACTCATCCCTTGAACACGAAAACCTATATGAAACGGCTTCTCTGCCTCGCCCTGTCCGCCCTCCTGCTTCTCGGGGCTCTCGCAGGATGCGGGGAAAAATCCTCAGACAAAAAGACACCGGAAGGAGAAAAGCCCGCGGAAACGGCAGGCGGCGCGGAAACTCCCGAGACAGCCGAAGGCCGGACCCTGACCCCGGTCACCCTCAGTGAGGTGGCCCATTCCATCTTCTACGCCCCCCAGTATGCAGCCATCGAGCTGGGATACTTTGAGGAGGAGGGCATCGACCTGACCCTGATCAACAGTGCCGGCGCCGACAAAGTCATGACCGCCCTGATCTCAGACGGAGCCGACATCGGCTTCATGGGCTCCGAGGCCAGCATCTACGTCTACGCCGAGGGGAATTCCGATTACGCCGTCAACTTCGCCCAGCTCACCCAGCGGGCCGGAAACTTTTTAGTCGGAAGGGAAGCGGATGAAGATTTTAAATGGGAAGATTTAAAAGGGAAGAACGTCCTGGGCGGCCGGGCCGGCGGTATGCCGGAAATGGTATTCGAGTACATTTTAAAGCAGAACGGCATCAATCCGAAGACGGATCTCTCCATCGACCAGAGCATCGATTTCGGCCTGACGGCCGCCGCCTTCATGGAGGGGGACGCCGACTACACGGTGGAATTTGAGCCCTTCGCCACCAAGATCGAACTGGAAGGCTCCGGGACCGTGGTGGCCTCCCTGGGCGTGGACTCCGGCTACGTGCCCTACACGGCCTACTGCGCAAAGAAGAGCTACTACGAAGAGCACACCGACGTGATCCAGGGCTTCACCAACGCCATCCAGAAAGGCTTGGATTATGTGAACAGCCACACCGCCGAAGAGATCGCCGCCGTCATCAAGCCACAGTTCGAGGAGACGGAGGAGAGTACCATCGCCACCATCGTGGAACGCTATCTTTCCCAGGATACCTGGAAGGAGGACCTGGTCTTCTCCGAAGAGAGTTTTAACCTGCTGCAGGATATCCTGACGGAAGCCGGAGAGCTCTCCGAAAAAGTCCCCTATGCCGACCTGATCAACACGGAATACGCAGAAAAAGCAAAGACCGGCCAACCGTAATTTCCGTCTCCTGTAATTTGATTGTTCCAGAAACAAGAACCTCCTCCGTTTCCCAGACAGAGGAGGTTCTTGTTTTCTACAGTGTTTCTTCTCAGAGCATGAACTGAATCGTACAGAATCCCCCATACACCAGGAGAAGCAGGATTCCCTGTAATCTAGTCAGCTTTTCTCTCAAGAGCGCAGGAACCGTTAAGAACAGCATGACAAAAAGCATGACCGGAAGATCCAACACCAGAGAGGCATTACGTCCGGCTATCACAGCACTTTGAGGGATGTCAAAGGGTGCCAATGTAATGGAAAGGCCACTGACCAGGACCAAATTAAAAAGATTTGCTCCGATCACATTTCCCAGGGAAAGGGCACCGTGCCCCTTGACCAGGGAGGTAATCGCTGTCACCAGTTCCGGCAAAGAAGTCCCCAAAGCTACAAAGGTCAGGGCGATTACCGACTCCGGCACACCAAGAGCCTGAGCAATCAATGTCCCATTATCTACCAAAAGCTTCGCCCCCACAGCAATGAGAACTGCTCCCACCACCAAAAGTAGGATGTCCTTTCCCATGGAACCCTCTGCTGCCCTTTCTCCATCTGCGTTCCCTTTCCCGCCGGCCTCTTGATGAGAAACCTTCTCTTTTTCAGAAAGACTGGCCGCCTGCAAAATCAGTTCCACCTCCGTCGGCTGCCCACTCCCCTTCCTGGCCTGCATGATCGTGGTCCCCATGTAAACAAAAAAGATCAACAGTAAGAGTATCCCCGCCAAACGGCTAAAATGTCCGGAAATATAGGCAGTCAGCGCATAAAAAACGGCAGCCGTAAAGAAAAAGGCAACCGGAGTCCGAAGAGTTTTCCGATTGACTCCTGACGGCCTTATGGCAATGGTCAAAGCGGCAATCAATGCCGTATTACAGATAATGGAACCGATGGCATTCCCATAAGCAATCTCTCCATGGCCCCCCACCGCAGAAGTTGCAGATACCATCACCTCCGGCAGCGTCGTTCCGATCGATACCACCGTCGCACCGATCAAAAGCTCCGGCACCTGGAACCGATGGGCGATTCCCGTGGCCCCGTCCACAAACCAATCGCCGCCCTTGATCAGCAGGAGCAGCCCAACAATAAACAACAACACAGGCACTACCATTGCTTGTTCTCCCTCTACTTTATATGATCAGCCTTTTCTGCCGCCCGCACCTGTCTCTCCTTTATCCTTCCGCTTTTTCTTCTGACTGCCTGTCCAGCTCAGAGGTACAATGGGGGCACCGCACAGCCTCCACCGCAATCTCACTCAGGCAATAAGGACACTTCTTTGTGGCGGGGACCTCCGGTTCCTTCTCTTCTTTTTTATGCGTCTTCTCAGCCAGAACATTCATCCCTTTTACCATAGCAAAAATAATTGCCGCCAAAATGAGAAAATCTAGAACCACCGTGATAAACGCCCCGTAATTAAAGGTAGCCGCCCCCGCGGCCTGTGCCTCTGCCAGAGTGGCATAATTGCTTCCGTCCAGAGCAATAAACCAGTTGTTGAAATCAATTCCACCTGTCACAAGAGTCACAAGAGGCATGATAATGTCATTGGTCAAGGATGTAATAATCTTCTGAAAGGCGCCGCCGATGATCACCGCCACCGCCAGATCCATCACATTTCCTCGCATAATAAATTCTTTAAACTCGCCGATGATACCTTTTTTCTTCTTTGCCAAAATGATTCCCTGCTTTCACATTGTTATATAGTAAAAAAGATTCGCAAGCGTAACCGTTCACGAATCTCTTTCTTTTCGTAGCCTGTAGGGGAATCGAACCCCTGTTTCCGCCGTGAGAGGGCGGCGTCTTAACCCCTTGACCAACAGGCCATGTATCTGTTAAATGAGGGAGAATCGAGGCGACAAGATTCGAACTTGCGGCCTCCGCGTCCCGAACACGGCGCTCTACCAAACTGAGCCACGCCTCGATACCTTCGTAAGTATAGCCTAAATTTTTCATATTGTCAAGGAAATTTTGAAAATTTCTTCAACTTTTTTTAAGCCACTTCCGCTTCCTCCGATCGCTTCCAGGCATCCCGCCGGAGGGGGCTTATTTCATCAACCTCTGAATCGTCTTGCACAGCTCGTCCACAGACTCCTCCTTGCCATCCCGGATATCCTCCACCACGCAGGTCTTGATGTGGTTGGACAGGAGCGTCCGGCTGAACGCATTCAGGGCGGAACTCACCGCCTGCACCTGGGTCAGGATGTCCACGCAGTAGCGGTCCTCCTCCACCATGGCCCGGATCCCCCGGATCTGCCCCTCCACCCGGTTTAAACGGTGGATCAAATCCTTGTACTCCTTTTCGTCCCGATGCTTCCTCTTCCCGCAGCTTGCACATTCCTTCCCACAGTCCATCCTTCTCCCAGTCCTTTCCTCAGTCATCCTTCCATCTATTGTAACACAACTTATAAAGCCAGGTCAAACAGCGAGATCTGATTGGTCTTCGGCAGATCCCCGAAAATCCCCATGTCCGCCATCAGGTCGATGGTCCCCTTGGGCACCTTGGTCTTCTGCCAGAAATCCTCCAGGGACAGAAAACGCTCCCCGGCCTTCACCGCCTCCACCACGGCTTCCGCCGCCTTGCCGCCAAGCCCGTCGATGGAACTCAACGAGGGCATCAGCTTCCCGTCGATGATCCGGAACCGGTCGGCCTGCGCCCGGTAAATGTCCAGGGGCATGAATTCAAAGCCCCTGGCGTACATCTCCTGGACGATCCGCATGTCCCGGAGGGTTCCCTGCTCCTTCTGGGACAGGCTGTCGGAGCGGTTCTTATAATCCTGGAGGTGGTATTCCAGCCGGTCCTTCCCCTGGCACATGAGCTCGTAGGAGAATCCCGACGCCCGGATGCTGAAGAAGGATGCATAATAGGCCAGCGGATAGAACACCTTGCAGTAGGCGATCCGCCAGGCCATCATCACGTATGCCGCCGCATGGGCCTTGGGGAACATGTACTTGATCTTCTTGCAGGATTCAATGTACCACTCCGGCACGTTCGCCTCCCGCATGGCCGTCTCCCATTCAGGCTTGAGCCCCTTCCCCTTCCGGACCGACTCCATGATGGTAAAGGAAAGACCTTCCTCTATCCCCTGCCCGATTAGATAAATCATAATGTCGTCGCGGGTGCAGATAGCCGTCTGGATGGTGGCATTGCCCTCCTGGATCAGCGTCTGGGCATTGCCCACCCACACATCCGTCCCATG
>CAJUOF010000372.1 GCA_910587905.1 uncultured Lachnospiraceae bacterium | reverse complement strand
TTTTTCAAGCAGAAGACGGCATACGAGATTCGGTTACGTGACTGGAGTTCAGACGTGTGCTCTTCCGATCTACCGCCCATACCGGCAGCCGCGCCCATCTGCATGGCCATCTCCACCTCTTCCGGTACTGCCTTGATCCGCTTTGACAGGTAATAGCCGCCTACCACCAGCCCTATGGATACAATTCCCATAGAGACCTTCGGCATACCGGGAACAATCGAAATCACCGCCGTGGCGATTCCGGCGATCATGATCGCATAGGGCTGCGCCAAAAACTGCCCCGACACGTCGTCATTCAGGCTGCCCTGGGAGACGGCGCGGGTTACGATCATGCCTGTGGCCGTGGAAATCAAAAGAGAAGGAATCTGTCCCACCAGACCGTCGCCGACCGTGGCGATGGAATAGGTAGTCAAGACCTCGCCAATGCTCTGTCCCGACTGAACAATACCGATGATACTGCCGCCGATCAGGTTGATGGCGGTCGTGATCAGGGACATGATGGAATCGCCTTTGACAATTTTGGTGGCACCGTCCATGGAACCGTAGAAATCTGCTTCCCGCTGAATTTTTTCTCGGCGCACCTTTGCCTGCTGTTCGTTGATCAGACCGGAACTTAAGTCCGCGTCAATGGCCATCTGTTTGCCGGGCATGGCGTCCAAATTGAAACGGGCCGCCACCTCGGCCACACGCTCCGCACCCTTCGTGATTACCAGAAACTGCATGAGCACAATGATCAGGTAAATGACAAGACCGACCACCACATTGCCCTGGAGGATGAAATCACCGAATGCCTTGATCACAGCTCCGGAGGAGCCTCCATGGGAAAGAATATTTCTGGTGGTAGACACGTTGATCCCCAAACGATAAAGCGTCGTAATCAAGAGGATGGACGGAAACACGGAGAATTCCAGCGGTTCCTTAATAATCATGGTGATCACCAGGATCATCATGGAAAGCGATATATTCAGAATAATTGCCACGTCCACCAATCCCGCCGGAAGCGGTATAATCAGCAGCAGTACAATCACCAGTACAAATAGTACAATTGAATAGTTAAACAGCTTCTTCATGCAAAAACTCCATCCATCATTTGCTACCGCAGCATGTCTTCGCGGTTACTAGCTCTATAAATATATACGAGAACCTCTGCCACCGCCCCGTAAAACTCCGCCGGGATCTCCCGGTCCAGCTCACAGGAAGCATACAGTGCCCTGGCAAGAGGTCGGTTTTCAATCACATAAACGCCGTGCTGCTCACCCGTCCGAATGATGCGAAGCGCCAGCTCATCCTGCCCCTTCGCCAACACCACCGGTGCAGCATGTTTCTCCGGATCATATTTGATCGCCACCGCAAAGTGGGTCGGGTTCCGGATAATCACATCAGCCTCGGGAACCTTCTGCATCATCCGGCTCATGGCCATCTGACGCTGGATCCGCCGAATTCGGCCCTTGATCTCAGGATTTCCCTCTGTCTGTTTGTACTCGTCCTTGACCTCCTGTTTGGTCATCTTCATATCCTTTTCATGCTGCCATCGCTGAAAAAGAAAGTCGAAAAAGGCAACCACCGTGAAGGCCAGACAAACCTTCATAACCAGGTCAAAGACCATATTCAGAGTGCGGACTGCGGAATTCATCACCGGCAGTCCAATCATCCTTCCAAGCTCTGCCAAATCTGCCCGCAGAATATTATAAAGAAGAATCAGCAAAAGTCCGATCTTGACCAGACTCTTTAAAACCTCCATCAGATTCCTCAGAGAAAAGAGCTTCTTGATCCCCTTGAGAGGGTTCAGCTTGCTTAATTTCGGCTTCAAAGCCTTAAAAGCAATATTGAAGCGCGTCTGCACTCCGTGGGATAATATCCCCAGGACAAAGGCTGTCAAAAGCAGCGGCAACGCACACTTTAAAATCGTAAAGGTCGTGACCAGAAAAAGTTGGTAAGTGAGAAGACTCTCCGGTTCGCTGACCACGCCATCCATGATCCAGTTAAAATACTGCCGAACCTGGGTATAAATAAAGGGAAGCAGGATACGGATCATCCAAAAAACACCAAAGAGAATAACCACCGTACAAATTTCTTTGCTTTGAAATACGTTACCCTCTTTCCTGGCATCTCTTCGCTTTTTTGGTGTGGCTTTTTCCGTCTTCTCCTGGCCGTTCTGTTCCGCCAACGCTCACCACATCCTTTCCCGCTTTGACGTATCAGACTCTACCCCATGAGTCCAAGCAGCATTCTGAGATTCTCAAACATCCCGTTAAGCAAGATCCCCATTCTGTCCGCGATTGGACTGAACAGGAAAAAAAGCATCAGCATCCCCACAATAATCTTAATCTGAAAATTGACGGAAAATACATTGATCTGCGGAATCATGCGCATCATGATCCCCACCGCCGCCTCAGTGACCAGCTCCATGGCAATGATCGGAAAGGCAAGCTGAACTCCCAGAGTGATGGACTCCCGGAAAATATCCAGAATGGCGATGTAGAGACCGGGCCCAAACGTCGCCTGGCCAAAGGGAACCATACTGGCTGAGCCAAAAAAAATCGATACCAGACGCAGATGTCCGTTCACCGCGAAAAACAAAAGCATCAGAAACACATAGAGCATTTCCGAACTGACCGTGATTTGGTTTTTCGTGTCCGGATCATATACCTGGGCCATGCTGAGACCCATGGTAAAATCAATGATAGCGGCCGCATAGCGGATCGCAAAAACCGCCAGCGTCACCGCAAATCCCAAGACGAACCCCATAAGGAGCTCCGTAATCAGCATAACTCCATACTCGAACAGCGAGCCCGGTTCATGCTGCAAAGTTCCTCCGGTCCACATATATAACATCATCGAAAAAGTCATGATCAGAGCCGCTTTCGCCCTTGCGGGAATGGTACGGCTCCCGAAAATGGGATTAAACAGAATCATCCCACTCATGCGCATCGCAATCATAGAAAATAAAATCAGCATTCCCGATCAACCTCCGGCGATCAGTTCAATCATCATCGTCAGGAAATCCTGCAGAGTCTTTAACATGCTGCTGCCCAAAAGCCCCAGCATCGCAATAATCGCCAAGAGCTTCGGCACAAAGGTCATCGTCTGTTCATTGATCTGTGTCGCCGCCTGAAAAATAGCAATGACGATTCCGATGATCATGCTAATCAACAAAAGAGGAAACGCCAGCTTAAGAACGGTCTGGAACATCTGATACATGACATTAAGTACCTCTGCCTCAGTCACAGCTTTCCTCCTTTCTTTCCCCTTCCGGTAGGTCTCTCCACTGCTCCCATCATAGGAAACTTCTCACAATATTGGAAAAGAGAAGCTGCCAGCCATCCACCGACACAAAAAGCAAGAGCTTAAAGGGCATGGAAATCATCGTCGGCGGCAGCATCATCATACCCATGGACATCAGGGTGGTCGCCACCACAATATCAATCATCAAAAACGGAAGGTAAATTAAAAATCCTGCCGTAAAGCCTCTCTTTAATTCACTGGTCATAAAGGCCGGTGTAATAACCGTCAGCGGATAATCCCGGATATCTTCCTCCTCCTCCACTCCGGCCAGATCCACAAACAGATCTAAGGTATCGGAATAGGTGTTCCGGAGCATGAACTCTTTGATCGGAGGTTCCATCCGGTCCAGCATCTCCTGTTGTGAAATTTCCCCTCTCGTGTAAGGCTGATATGCCTCCGTATTGATCTGGCTGAGTACCGGCCTCATAATGTAGAGGGTCAGAAAAAGGGAGATCCCCACCAACACCATACTGGGCGGGTTCTGCTGCACACCCATGGCATTTCTGGTAAAGGATAAAATGATGACGGTTCTGACGAAGGACGTCATCATGATCACCAGAGAAGGCAGAAGGGCGACCAGGGCAAGCAGAAGAATCAAGTCGAGGGCCGGCACATTGCCGCCGTTCAGGCCGCCTAAAAGCTCACTCATCTTTTTTCCCTTTCTCCTTTCTCAGTGATGCTGTATATTTTCGGAATACATCTGTGAAGGCCGGTGTTCCGGCTGCCGTCTCAGCGGGAGACAGCTCTGTAAACTCCCCCTCCAAATGTTCCAATAATTGAAAACCCGCAGCGCTTACGCCGATCAGATAGGTCTCCTCTTTAATCTTAAGCAATATAAGCTGTTCTCCAGTTCCCTTTCCAAAAGCACCGCTCCGAAACGAGAGCTGTTCAATCACCTTCATATGTCGGTTTCCCGACGAATTTGCAAATTTCATCCGCTTTCCGAGAAAACGGCTGAACCAGTATGCCAGCGCGAGGACGCAGATAAACATCAGGAACGCGCTAACCAGGGACAACAGATCCCCCCCCATTGCCGCCAGCAATACCATTTGTTTCATCACAGGACCTCCGGGTTCACATTCCGGCTGACAATCTCCGTGATACGGATACCAAAATTATCCTCAACCACCACGATATCGCCTCTGGCAATACATTCTCCGTTGACAAACACATCTGCCCGTTCTCCGGCCATCTTGTCAAGCACAACCAGGGAACCCTGCGTGAATTCCAAAATGTCCTTCACCAGCTTTCTGGTACGCCCGATCTCCACAGAAATCTCCAGCGGAACCTTCATCAGAAGCTCTTTGTTTGCCGCCTCTTCCACGCCGTCTCCGGCATCCTCCGCAAATTTCGGAGAGTTGACCGGATGAACCACTGTGTTGGGTCTCGGCGCTTCCGCCTGTGCAGGCTTCTCCGCCTGTTCCCGCTTCATCTGGTTCATCATTTCCATCATCTGCATCTGAGACTGCTGCATCTGTGTCATCAGCTGCATCATCATCGGATCCATGGCTGCCGGAGCCTGCTGATAAACCGGCTGCTGTATAGGCATCGGTGCAGGGGCTGCGGGCTGCACTGTAGGCGCAGAAACCGGCTCCGGCGCAGACTGTGCACCGGCCAGCATGGCCTGAATCTCTTCCTGGGAAAGTGTCGCGTCCCCTCCGCCCGAGGCAGGCGCCGCAGGCTCTTCCTGGGAAAGTGTCGCATCTCCTCCGCCCGAGGCAGGTGCCGCAGGCTCTTCCGGCTGCTCTCCGGCCAGCATCGCCTGGATCTGTTCCTGGGAAAGAACACCGTCAGGCATCTTCGACTCTGCCTGAACCGGCTCCTCCGAAAGATTCGTCTGAATCAGGGAACTCTCCGGTTCCATGGCCGGCTGGACTGCATCTTCATCCGCAGATTGAAGCGTATCCGCAAAAGGAGCCAGAAGACGCTTGATCAGATCGATACTCATGATATTCATGAACTCACTCTTTAAAACGTCTCCGATCTCCAGCGTAAAACGAACCAGAACTTGCGTGGTTCCTGAAGGGAAATACCGCTCCTTAAAGGACACGTCATCCCGGATCTCAAAAGATTTCGGCGTCGAGATATCCACCGGATAGCCTAAAAACTCGGAAAGGGCCGTCGCCGAGGAGCCCATCATCTGGTTCATCACTTCGCAGACCGCGCTCACGTTGATCTCATCGTCCATGACGAATTCATCTTCCGGTATCTCTGCTCCCATCAAAATGCCGACAATGATACGCACGTCATTGCGGCGGAAGATCATAACATTGTTGCCCTCCAGCCCCTTGACATAGGAGATATTGACCCCTACGGCCGGTTCCATTCGTTTAAATGAAAACTCGTCACTGGAGAGTACTTGAGCCACCGGCGTGGTAATGTTTACCTTTGTGCCCAGCAGGGTTGAAACCGCCGTGGCCGAGGCGCCGAGGCTGATATTCATAATCTCGCCTATGGCGTCCAATTCCATCGCGTTAAAGCTGTTAGCGCCCATTTTCTAATCTCCTTTGTTGTATAGTTTCAAACTTACTTTCCTATCTCCAAAGCTTTCTGGGCCATCAGCTTGATCGCATTCAGCGCCGTTACATTTGCCTCATAGGAGCGGGTGGCCGACATGCTGTCCACCGTCTCCTTAAGCGCATCCACATTGGGCAGGTTTACATATCCGTTTTCGTCCGCATCCGGATGATCCGGATTGTAGACCTTGGTAAGCTCTGTGTCGTCCTCAATGATCTCTGCAACCCGGACACCCGTCCGGCTGCTCACATATCCTTCTCCTTTAGAGACATTCCGAAGGATGGACTGGAAGGAACTGCCTCCATAGCTTTCCAGCACGACCTCTTTCCTGCGGTAAGTCCCGCCTGACTCGGTACGGGTCGCATTCATATTCGCAATATTCTCTGCCGCCACATCCATGCGCACCCGCTGGGCGCTCATGCCGGAAGCGCAGATATCAAATGAGCTTAAAAAAGCCACTAACGATCCCTCCTGTCTTCCCTATCCTAAAATCTGATTCACGGCTTCCACGATACGCTCCGCATTGAAGGGCTTCACGATAAAGTCTTTTGCGCCGTACTTGATGGCCTCCACGACCATGCTCTGCTGTCCCATAGCCGTGCACATCACGATCCTGGCATCCGGATTGCCTTCTTTAATCTTCTTAAGGGCCTGAAGTCCATCCATATTGGGCATCGTAATGTCCATGAACACCATATCCGGTTTCTCCGCGTCGTATTTTTCTACGGCTTCCGCCCCATCCTGGGCCTCCACAAAATCGGAAAAACCGTTTTTCGTCAGCGTGTTCTTGATCATCATCCGCATAAAGGCCGCATCATCCACTATCATAATCTTTGCCATATCTGTTTCCACCTTTTCTTCGTTTTTTAAAAAATATATGTAAATTTAATTGTGTTCTGTCTACTCGGCAAGGGCCTGCAAAAGCTCCTCCGCTTCCTCCTCCTCCGAGGATTGTCCCACCATTCCCTCGATCTGCACCGCCAGATTCTTCTTGGACACGCCCATCCGCCCGGTAAACCAGGCCTGGCGCCCCACGTAGAGACTCACGCTGCTGTTCTCCGGCTTGTTCAGATCGATGATATCTCCCACCTGCAGACGGTAAATATCGTTCAGGTTCAACTGTACCTTCGCCAGCTCCGCTGTGACGGAAAGCTGAGAATACCGGATATTTTCCAAGATAATGTCTTTATTATCCTGATAGGCGAAGCCCTTTGCAATGTGCTTCCGGCTGTCGATCATGTAGAAGATCAACTCCAGCAAAGTTCCCGGCATGCAGATCCGGATCTTTTCCATAGCCATACCGGCCACATCCACATTCAAGTGAATGATTGCCACCGCCTCGTCAAGTCCCACATCCTGCAGCATACTGGGGTTCGGCTCCACTCTGGCCAGCTCAAAATCCAGGTTGATGTAGTTGGAAAATCCATCTTTCAAGGCTGCAATGAAATATTTTACAATCCGCTGATACAATGCCCGTTCCACATCCGAATAGCGATAATCGCTTTCCTCGTGGACCACGCGGTCTCCTCCTCCCAACATATGACTGATCAAGGTTAGGATCAGCCCAGGAGTCACGTACATGTACATAGCGATATTATTCTTCACCCCGTCCGGCGTCCCCACATCGATCAAGGTGACATCGTCATTCTCATGAAGTCCGTTTACATATTCGTAATATCGCTTCTCCTGAACGTCAAGCACCGTGATATCCGTCATGGCACGGAAAATACCGTTCACCTGGGAGGTTAAGATCCTGGCATAGTTTTCAAAGGAGCTGGTAAGCATCTTCATGCGCTCTTTCGTAAACTTCCTCGGACTGTAAAAGTCGTATTTATTATATTTTTTCTCTTCTGCCGGCTGTCCCGCCGCAGGCCTTTTTTCTTCTGCCTTCTGTGCTGCAGGTTTCACCTCTTCGGCTTTCGTTTCCTCAGCCGGTGCACTGTCGCCACCGCCGCCGGCCATGGACTTAAGAAGCGCATCTATCTGATCCTGAGATAATACATCTGCCATCGTTTCGCCACCTTTTTCTTCATTCTACCGCAAAGCATCCGCCGGCCCGGGCGCTCACTCTCCCTCCGGTGTCTGTATGGGGGCCTGCATGCTGGCGCCGTCTTCCGGCGGCACGGTACCCTCCAAAGGTTCAAACCCGTCCTCCCCCTGGGAAGCCGCCGAAGGCTCTCCTGTGGTCACGGTAGTCCTGTCTGCATTGACCCCGCTGGTGAATTCCTCGTAATATTCATTGAGAGAACGCGTCT
>CAJUOF010000371.1 GCA_910587905.1 uncultured Lachnospiraceae bacterium | reverse complement strand
TCACTCGGTCAAGCGATACAGGAGGCCTGCGAAGGTATTTTCGGCCTGTGCCGGTGCCGCCGCCTATCGGCGGGAGGTCTTCGAGGAGATCGGCTATTTTGATGAAAGGCATTTTGCTTATCTGGAGGATCTGGATGTGGGCTACAGGGCCAGACTGTACGGGTGGCAGAATCTTTATGCCCCGAATGCGAGGGTGGAGCACGTGGGGAGTGGAACCAGCGGCTCCAAATACAACGAATTTAAAGTGCGGCTGGCCGCCAGGAACAGCATTTACCTCAATTACAAAAACATGCCGTTCCTCCAATTTCTGCTTAACGCGCCGGCTCTTGCAGTCGGTTATTATGTGAAAAGCCGTTTTTTCAGGAAGATCGGTTTTGGCCGCGAATACAAGGAGGGACTAAAGGAGGGCTGGCGGACCAGGAAGACCTGTAAGAAGGTGGACTTTTCCCCGAGACGGTTTAAAAATTATGTCTGTGTGGAGGGGCGGCTGATTGGGGGGACCTTTTCCTACGTCTATGAATTTTTGTATCGGAAGCTTCGGAAGAGGGGATGACATGAAAACCATACATGTAGCAGCGGCAATCATACAGAAGGACGGCAAAATCTTTGCCACACAGCGGGGATACGGGAGGTTTAAGGATTTCTGGGAATTTCCCGGGGGAAAGGTTGAGCCGGGGGAGACGTCTGAGACGGCGCTTCTTCGGGAGATCTGGGAGGAGCTTGACACAAAGATCGCGGTGGGGGAACTGGCAGCCCGGGTGGAATACGATTATCCGGACTTTCATCTGTCCATGGAGTGTTTTTTTGCAGAGGTGGTGTCCGGGGAGCTTGTGTTAAAGGAACACGAGGCGGCCAGATGGCTTTCCGGCGAAGAACTGGACGATGTGGAGTGGCTTCCAGCAGACCTGGAATTGATTGCGAGGCTGAAGGAAATGATTTCCGGAGGATGACGGTCATGAAGAAGAGGATTTTGGTGGTGGAGGATGAGGCGTCGGTCCGGGAGGGACTTTTGGAGGCCCTTGCGGACAGCGGCTATGAGGTCCATGGAGTGGAAAATGGAGAGGAGGCTTTGAAGCGTCTTGGGACGGAGAGATGGAATCTCTGTGTGCTGGATGTAAAGCTGCCTGGGCAGAGTGGTTTTGAGGTGTGCAAGAGGCTTCGGGAGGAATCGAGGACTCCGGTCCTATTTTTGACGGCATTTTCCGAGGAGGCCAATGTGGTCCGGGGGCTGGAGCTTGGCGGCGATGATTATGTGACGAAGCCCTTTCGGTTAAGAGAATTTTTATCCCGGGTTCAGGCACTTCTCCGCCGTTCGGAGCTTTCCGAGCAGGGGGAACGGTATTGGAGCAGCGGGGAGTTTAAGCTGAATCTGAAAAACAGAAAGTTGGAGCGAAAGGAAGAAGAGTTATTCCTCACGCCCAAGGAATGCCAGATGGTATATCTGTTTATGGGGGCGTGGCCAAACGCCGTGACCAGGGAAGAATTGATTCACACCGTTTGGGATAAAGGGGGCCAATACATTGAGGATAATACAGTCCGAGTTCATATGAGCCGTTTAAGAGAAAAGCTGGGAAGCTTTGGAGGGAAGCCCTACCTGGAGACCGTTCGCGGTGTCGGATATAGGTGGAATCTTCCGGTGGAGCGGTGAACGGCGGGGGAAAGGTCTGGGCCGGGGGAGAGACCGGCAGGAGGCGGGGGCATAGAATATGGGATGTTATGAAAATCGAGAGATGAGAAGACTTCGGACAGGCTTTTTTCTGATGGCAGCGGTGGTCTTTGTCACAGGACTGTTGCTCCTTATGGCAGAGCAGGGGGCATGCCAAGCGAGCTTTGAGAGGGCGATCTATGAACTTTATGGGGAGGACCGATCGGCCGAGCTTTTGGCTTTCGTGGGACACAGAAGTGATCGGAATCTCTGGCTGTTTGCCGGATGCACGGCGGCATGTTTTGCGGCTTATTTTTTCTTCATGACAGAAATTTTGTCTAAGATTTGTGGAGAGATTCGACGCTTTTCTCTGTGCCTGGAGCAGATGACTGCTGGACGGCCGGTGAGTTTGGCCGAGTGGAAGGAGGGAATCCTGGCAGCACTCTCCAACCAGGCGGAGCTCCTCTATCTGCGAAATGGGCATATGGTGGAGCTGGTGCAGAAGGAGAAGGAGGCGGTCTGCCGGTTTACGGAAAACATGGTCCATCAGATGAAGACGCCTTTGACAGCGCTCCGGTTGGATTTGGATCTGATGGAGGCGAAGCTTTCCGGAAAAGGAGCATCACAGACGGCTGTCCTGAAAAAGCTGGAGGACTGCCAGGTTCAATGCGACAAGCTCCAGGAGAGTGTGGATGAATTTTTGACGGCCAGCCGTTTTTCCGCAGGAAAGCTTCGCCTTGTCTTGACGCCGGCAAAGATGAAGGATATTGTGGAGGGCGCATTGCGGGAGCTTGCCACGGTCCTGGAAAAGAGAAAAATCTATGTGAGGCTTTCGGAGGAATCAGAGCTGTCCATTTACTGTGACTGTAACTGGATGAGGGCGGCAGTCGCCAACGTGCTCAAGAATTCGGCAGAGGCCATGGCAGCCGGCGGGACCATCGAGATTTGTTGCCGGAGCGAAGGGCAATGGCTCTTTTTGGAGCTCACGGACGAGGGCGGAGGGCTCTCTGAGGAGACAGGCCGTCATCTCTTTGAACGATTTTATACCGGCAGGCAGGGGGAGGGGGGAACCGGACTGGGCCTCGCCATTGCCAGGGAAGTGGTAGAAGCCAGTCATGGGACCATTGAGGCGATCCCAGTTTCCGGGAGGCCGGGGAGAAGAGACGGGACTAAATTTTTGATGAGGTTTCGGATCCTTTCCGGGCCGGAGGCTTATGTGGGCTGACTGGAAGCCGCGGAGGATCCCAGAGGAACAAAGCTTACAAAAACGTCACGTGTAAACGTGCTTTGCCTGTGCTACCATAAAGGTAGAGAGGAGGTGCTGACACATGGCGTTTTTAGGTAAGAATGGAGGGCGGAAGCCGGAAGTTTCTCGACGGGCGGGAAGGGGAGGAAAAAGAAGAATTTCCAGAAAACTGGCAAGACTTTCTGCAAGAGGAAGAAAACGGGAGAATGCGGCGCTGTTTGCAGTGCTCTTTTTGTTATTTTTGCTGGTGGGAGCAGCGGTCGCCTGGCTTGGTATTGCAAAAAAGACGGAAGAGCAGCAGAGGTTTGATGCTTACGGAGAATGGAAGGCCGCCTTTTATGCCATGGACCGAGAGAGTGCGGAGACTTTCGTGAATAATCCTCTGACTACGAGGAGCGGTATCAGCAAGGTACTTGGAGATGTGACGGCCGATGGCGCCGGGGAAAAGATCCAGGAGCTGGAGGGGATCATGGGAGCGTACCCGGAGGAGTATGGAAAGCACACGTTCCGTGAGAACCTGGGAAGTATCATGGGCATCTTTGATGATTATGAGTACAGGAGCTATTTCGGAATCGCCGATTCCATCGGGACGGTTGACGCAGGCTTTGTGGAGCTCGGGCGGATTGCCATGGAACAGGGAAGGTTTCCGGAGGAGAAGAATGAAATCGCCATGACTCGGGCTATGCTTTTGAAGCTCGGCTATGGGGAAGAGCTGGGACAGGAAATTGAGCTGGAGGTGCTTTCCGCAGACGGGCAGGTGGCGGAGGGAAGCTGGCGGCTGTCGGGCGTTCTATCCTCCTATGGAGCCACCTGGAAGAAGAAGGGATATCCGGTGGTGTCCGCCGTCATATCCGAGGAGAGCTTGGCCGAGTTTCCCTGGGAACCGACCTATAACGTGCTCACCGACGTGGACGGAGCCGTGGGGGATACCCGGTTCATCTACAAGATGTCGGAAGTGCCCATGGACGTGGTCAGCCGTTTCACCTTTAACGATGCGGCGTATGACTTCTGGGGCCGGTCCGACGACGGCTATATTCTAACGATGCTTTTGGCGGCGGCGCTCGCGGCGGCGGTGACCGTGTTTCAGCTCACCGCCGTCCAGATCCGGAAACGGAGCCGTCAGGTCGGACTGTTAAAGGCCATCGGAGCCACGAATGCTCAGGTGCGGGGAATCTTCCTGCGGGAAGTCACAGGAGTGCTTTGGAGGGCGGCAGCTCCCGGAACCCTCCTTGGAACGGTGCTCGTGCCGGCCGTGCTCTGGGGGAGCGGCCTTGCTGAGAAGAGGCGGCTTTACTGGGGATTGAACCTGCCGCTGCTTCTGGGAACCGTGGCGGTCTGCTGCACCACGACATGGATCGGCGCATTGCTTCCCGTCTGGAAGGGAGGACGGATTCCCATCCGGGGGGAGCTCCTTCCGAAGGCGATTCAGATCCGGCCGATGAAGAGGAAAAAGAATTATGGGGCAGGCAGAATCGTGGCTGGTCGGGGAATGGGGGCGTTTCGCCTGGCAGCGATCCTTCTTCTGGCGGTGACGGCATCCTCCGTGTTCTTGGTTTTTTATCAGAGGGAAAAAGAGATGACTCCCTACCGGGGCGAAAAGGCCCTCCACTATCAGTTGGTTTACAGCAGTGTCACGGACCGGTACGGAGGAAATTCTCCCAATCGCCTGATTTTGGAACAACTGGAGCAGATTCCGGGAGTGGAGGCGGTATACACCAGAAAAAACGGCGTGGATCAGATCGGAGATTTCTATATTTCTTATGAAGGAGTGGAGGAATGCGAGCTGGAAAGACTCAGGAAAAATTGGGATGTTTCGCCTTATTCCTATGTGTATAATAAGCCTTACAAAGAGAAGGACGGCCTGGCCCTGGTGCACCTCATGGGAATTTACAGCGATTGGGAGCCCAACATGGACGGGCTTTCTGAGTTAGTGACGGAGGGGGAGTTTGACCGGGAGGCTTTTGAGTCGGGAGAGGAGGTGCTCTTGTTCCTGCCGCCCTACCGGGAGATGGACAACCGGGCCGTGACGGGGGACGTGAACAGGCTCGCCTTTCATACGGACAGGAAATATCGGGATTTTTATGAGACGGAGACCTGCGTGAAGCCTGGAGACACCATTACTCTGGTGGTAAAGGAAGAGATTCCAGAGAGTGGAAAAGAATGGGAACGGGATCCGAAGATGGAATATAACGGGACCAGGGAGCGACAGGTGAAGGTGGGAGGCATTATTCGCTATCTGCCAAAGAATCCGGAAAATGTGCTTTGGGACGAGTGCTACAACGGAATCGGATACCAGTGGGGCAATGACATGCTGAATCCTTATACGGTGGTTGCGGATGGCAGTCTGGTCACGGAGCTCAGGCTTTTACGGACAGAGATGATTGAAGAGTATGAGCGCCAGAAGGCAGAAAAATCCGACGATCCATGGGCAATGGAGATCGGGCTGGAGATCGTGGAAAGAAGTTCCGACGCAGCATATGTGCCTTTTGAACAGATCGAGATCCTTTGTGACTCTTCTGCCTCCGAATCGACTCAGAGCGGGATTGAAAGTTTGGCAGAGGTCTATGGGCTGATCCTCCAAGTGCCGGAGAATGCAGGAGGGAAGACAGCCTACGAGCTTTGGAAGACGGATTACAGGGAGGCGTCCAACCGTAACCTTTTATATTTGATGGCGGCTGTGGCGGCGGTTTTTATCTTCGTGTGTCTTCTTTTGCAGAACGTGAATGAGCGGCTTGCGGAGGACAGAAGGCGGATGGGAATTTTCCAGGCCCTTGGAGTGCGGACACGGGATGTGACCAGGGGCTACGCCCGAAACGGGTTTGAAAACGGATTGATGGCACTGCTCCTTGCCCATGGTGTTCTTGTCTTCTCGGCAGTATGGCAGATGCGGGAGACGGTGGCCGAGCTTTCGCCTTACCGGTTCGTAAATGGCAGAGAAGCCTTTCTGTATCGGTTTGATTTGTGGTTCGGCTTCTATGACTGGGGATGGCATCTGCTGATCTGTATGGTGGTTCTTGTGTTTTCCACAATGCTTTATGTCATACCGCTTAAAGGAGTTTTGAAACATAATCCGGTGGAGAACATCAGGGAACTGGGAGAATAGGAGGGAAATGGAAAGAATGTGAAGAGCGGGTGCTCTTAAAGGCGTCAGTTTACAGATCAAACTCTGTAAATCGACGCCTTATTAAATTGCAACAAAATTGTGCTAAAAAATGTATATAAAAAACATAATAAATTATGATATATATCAAAATAAACAAATACAAAAATATGGAAAAAAATTAATTATAAGATAAAAAAGCAATTTTTCTCTAAAATATTCTATTTGGCATTCAAAAAAAACGCCGATATATATTTTTTTATCATTAAAAAAAATAGTCAAAATGCTGAAAAAAGAGCGAAATACGTATTGACAAATAAAAAAATTAATATATAATAAAAATACACGCGGAAAAGGTGTATTGGTTATTAAAGCATAAAACAATACAAATTATTTTTAATGCTAGAGATTTTTAATAAATTAAATACAAATTATCCAGATATTTATTCTGGTGGGAGAGAGAATGAGGTGACGACTTATGAAGCAGGAAACAGTATTGAGGGTTAGAGGGATTACAAAATCTTTCGCTAGCACGAGGGCCCTTGTAGATGTGACACTGGACTTTTGTTCCGGTGAGGTTCGTGGCCTGATTGGTGAGAATGGCTCTGGCAAGTCCACGCTTTCCAATGCAATTTCCGGTCAGCTTCAGCCTGATGAGGGGACGATGGAGCTACATGGCCAGCCATACAGCCCGGTCAATAATGTGGATGCGAAGAACCATCATGTGTGTATGATTGTCCAGGAGATGGGAACCATTGAGGGCATGACAGTAGCGGCCAATATTTTCCTTGGCAAAGAGGATTTATTCCAAAATGGGCTTAAGATTCTGGACACCCGCAGGATGAATCAGGAAGCGGACCGCATTTTAAAGGAAATCGGAGTCGATTATATCCAGCCTGAGGCGTTGGTGGACAAAATGGCTTTTGAGGACCGTAAGATCGTGGAGATGGCCAGAGCGATGTATATGGAGCCGGAGATTTTGATTGTTGACGAGACAACTACGGCTTTGTCCCAGAGGGGACGTGACATTCTCTACTCGATCATTGCAAGGCTGCGCGACAGCGGAAAGACGGTGATTTTCATTTCCCACGACTTGGATGAGGTCATGGATAAATGTAATTCTATCTCTGTTATGCGAGATGGACACTATGTGGATACGCTGGCTGTGAAGGATTGTACACCTTCCCAGGTTCGGCAGTTGATGGTCGGACGTGAGATTGGAGAGGAATATTACCGAGCGGATTATGAGCATGAGTATGGCGAAGAGGTGGTGCTTGAGTGTAAAAATATTCATGCAGGTATTTTGAAGGATATTTCTCTTCAGTTACATAAAGGAGAGATCCTCGGCCTGGCCGGTCTGACGGACTGTGGAATCCATGAGCTGGGGAAGGTTCTCTTCGGGTTGATTCCACCGGCTTCCGGGACTGTGTCCGCTTATCGGGATGGCGCTGAGGTGGAAATTAAAAAACCGATCACAGCAATCAACTCAAAAATGGGATATGTGTCCAAGAACAGAGATCAGGAAGCGCTTATGCTGCTCTCCAGCATTCAGGATAACATCTCGCTTCCTTCCTTAGATATGTTGAAAAAAGGCTTTCTTATTTTCCCGTCCAGTGAAAAGGAGCTGGCCAAACGCGGAGCGGAACAGATGCAGATCAAAATGCGCGGAATCGATCAGTGCGTCATGTATCTTTCTGGCGGGAATAAGCAGAAGGTGGTTTTGGCAAAGTGGATCGGAAACGGATCAGAGGTTCTGATCCTGGACTGCCCTACCCGTGGGATTGACGTTGGCGTTAAGGCTGCCATCTATCGGTTGATGGAAAAACTGAAGGCAGAAGGAAAATCGATCCTGATGATCTCGGAGGAGTTGCCCGAAGTAATCGGTATGAGTGATCGGATTTTGGTTCTCAAGGATGGCGAGATTCAGAAGGAATTTATGCGCAGTTCTGATGTCACGGAGTCCGTGATCATTGAGTATATGATTTAAGGGAGGATCGGAAAATGAACGAGGCGACAACAAAGAAAGGCAATGCACTGCTGGAATTGTGGAGCGACAAGGAACGGTGGGGCAAACTGGTTCGTTCCCTGGTACCCTTTGCGGGCCTGGTTTTTATTATCGTATTTTTTCAGGTGACGACCGGCGGTAAACTTTTGACAGTTAAAAATCTGCAGACGATTCTGAATCAGATTTTTTCCATCATCTTGGGGGCCTGTGGGATGGTATTTGTTATCTCCCAGGGAAATCTGGATTTCTCAATGGGATCGGTTTCCGCGGTAGCTGCGGCCGTGGCTGCTATGGTGAGCGGCGCAGGGGTGGCGGTTTCTCTTCTGATTGCGTTATTGGTTGGTGCAGCGATCGGTACCTTAAACGGCCTGCTTCATGTAGGTTTTCGTGCTCCGGCAAATATTGTTACCCTTTGTACTCAGTTTACATTCCGCGGAATTGTACAGGTGCTTACGATATCGGGGCTGATTATTCCTATGTCCTGGAATTGGCTGGACGGGACCGTGGTCAAGATTGTGGTGACGGTGCTGTTGGTAACGGCCACGGTGATTACTTTTAGCTATACGAAGTTTGGGAAATATTGTAAAGCCATTGGTTCCGGCGGCGCTGCTTCGATTCAGTCCGGCGTACCTTTGGACAAGATGAAAATCTTGGCTTTTCTTCTATCCGGTGCGACCGCCGGTCTGTGCGGTTTCTTCGCCCTGATTCGTGCCGGCTCCGTGGCGCCCACCACAGGCACCGGCCTGGAGATGAACGTATTGCTGGCAATCGTACTTGGCGGTATGCCTCTTTCCGGTGGCGCCAGTTCAAAAGTCCGGGCTGTCATTCTTGGAAGTACCATGCTGGCCTTCCTGATGAACGGACTGGTTATCTGGGGGCTCAATGACCTGGTGCAGCAGGGTGTCAAGGGGGCGATCTTCTTGATTGCCGTAGCGCTTTCCTTCGAGAGAGGAAATATTGCAGTTATCAAATAACGATCAGATATGGCAAGAAAATGGCCAGAGTGTTTACATATGCTTCCAGGGCTCCATAAGGAACCTAAAAATATAAGGAAGAAAAGAAAAGGAGGAAAACATGAAGAAATTAGTAGCACTTTTATTGGCTGCGGCTATGGCTGTAGCGACACTGGCAGGCTGCGGCAGTGATAACAAGAGTGGTTCCGATGATAAGGGAACAACGGCTGCAGCGGCTGAGACGAAGGCCGACGATGGAGGGGCAGAGGAAACGAAGGCGGCAGAAAGCCTGGCAGGAGAAGTGTCTTCCAATGGAGAAAAGGTCAAGATGGGCATTCTGATCTGGGGTACTACCGATGCCCTGGGCCGTAATTCTACTATGATGGTAGAAAAGCTGGTCAAGCAGGTGGAAGGCGAGGTTGTAATTGACTCCAATGCGACCTCCCCTGAGACTCAGATTCAATCTGCGGAAAACCTGATTGCAGGCGGCTGCAATTGTATTCTGATTGTAAACTATTCTGATACCATGCTTCCCAAGTTGGCTCAGATTTGCCAGGATAATGAGGTATATTTTGGCCTGCAGTGGCGAAAGGTGGTATCTGATGAGATCGCCGCGGAGCTGGAAAAGTGTGAGTATTTTGTGGGCAATACCTGTGAGGACGAGCAGGAGATTTCTCGCCGTCTGGCAACCAACCTGTCCAAGGGCGGCGCAAAGAAGATTGGTATGATCGGACGTGCGGTTGGTGATACGACACATGACGCCCGCTGGGCCGGTGTGGTAGAGGTTTGTGAGAGTACGGATATGGAGCTGGTAGCTGAGTACCGTGGACAGGGTGCTGCGTCGGCTGCAGAGACCATGGAAGCCGTAGAGAAATTCATCGCTGGAAACCCGGATTTGGATGCTGTTTTCCTGACCGGTGGTACAGCTTCTCAGCTTGAAGGAGCTCTGGCTGCCCTGGATAAGCATAAGAAGCGCGGAGAAATCAAGCTGGCGGTTGTGGACTTTATCGACGCCGACCTGATGAAGGAATACCTGGAGGATGGAACCCTGTTCTCCATCGCCGGTGGACATTATGTTGACCCGATCTTCACGGCCGCAATGTTAATCAATGCTGTGGAGGGCAACAGACTTTCTGAAAAGCCTGAGCAGATCGATCTTCAGTTTATCGATTTCCAGTCCTATGAAGATGCGGTTAATTACTATCAGTATGTTGAGAATGATGCCGACGGCGTTTATGCATACACAGAGGAAGAGCTCGGACAGATGATCAAGAGCCTGAATCCTGACTTGACCATCGACAGCCTGCGCGCTACCGCTGCTGCTTATACCATTGAGGATGTTATGACCCGTCACGGAAATTGATGATTTGTCATATTTGATGTATGGTTCCTCAAACGAATTTATGTGGGACTGGCCCTCCTGAGAGATGAGGCTCTGCCGCGGCAGGGAATCCGCGGCAGAGAACTTCTCTCCCTTGCTGCGGCTGCCATACTACATTATGAGAGATATGGAGTGATATCGTGGAAAAGATGAAAAAGTTCATAGTCTCCGCAGTGAAGGCGCTGGCTCTGCCGGTTATCGTTTATGCGATTTTCAAAGTTATTCAGCCTAAAAACTTCGGATCACTGGAAGCGTTGTATATTATTGCCCAGCAGGCGATGATGGTTACCATCATGGCATTTGGGATGTGCTGCAACATGACCATCGGTATCTGGGATTTCAGCCCCGGTGCTATTGTGACTTTTGTGGGCTTGATTTGTGGATACTATTGCAATCGGTATGGTTTTGCAGCCATGGTTGCTGCCGGAATCCTATCAGGAATTTTGCTTGGCCTGATCAATGCGGCTGCCTATACCATCCTGAGAGTTCCTTCCGTAGTGGTTACGGTCGGTTTGTTGCTGATTTATGAATCGGTGGCCTCCGTTTACAAGGGTGGTCTTGGTGTCTCAATTACAAAGGAAAATGCAGTTCTTGGGCAGGCCCCCTGGATTTTCCTTGTTACATTGACAATGTTTGTGATTTTGTATGTACTCTACAATAAGACGAAACTTGGATTTAATGTCAAGGCCGTGGGCAGCAATGAACTGATTGCAAAAACGGCCGGCATTAATCCCCGTAAAGTAAAGTTCTGGTCCTTCTTCATTGCGGGCGTGTTTTTCGGAGTTGCCGGATTAATTAACCTTTCCTATGGCACAGCGCTTTCTCCTGCAAAAAACATGGGAACCATGAGTGTCACCTTCGACGCGATGATGTCCGGATTTATTGCCATCTATCTTTCTGGTGTAGTAAACCGGGTGGTAGGCATCATGATCGGTACTTTTACCATGAAGTTGATTGCTGCCGGACTTGTGGCAATCGGTGTTGACGGTACATGGCAGAAGGTAATTGTGGGTGTATTCCTGTTGTTCTTCATTGGCTTTACCCAGATCAAAGCTCAGTTTAATGAATGGAGTGCACGGTTAAAGAGAGCAAAAATGGCGTCCTGACAGGGCGGACTATATAACCTTTAAATATACATGAAAGAAAGAGAGGTATGGCTTATGTATTATGGTGCTGATTATTATCCGGAACATTGGCCCCGTGAGCGTTGGGCGGTTGACGCAAAGCTTATGAAAGAAGCTGGATTCAACCTGATCCGTGTCGCGGAGTTTGCATGGGCAAAGCTGGAACCGTCAGAAGGCCATTGGGATTTTTCCTGGCTGGATGAAGCGTTGGATGTATTTTATAAAGGGGGGATTCAGGTGGTCATGGGAACTCCTACGGCCACGCCTCCCAAGTGGCTGATGGATAAGCATCCTTCCATTTATCAGGTGGATGAAAACGGCCTGGTGCAGGGATTTGGTTCCCGCCGTCATTACTGCTATAACAATGAGACTTATCGGGAATATTCTGAGAAGATTGTAGAGAAGATGGCGCAGCATTATGCGGGCCATCCGGCAGTGGCGGCATGGCAGATTGACAATGAGTTTACCTGTGGCGACGGCCTCTACTGTTACTGTGAGTCCTGCAGACAGAAATTTATCGGTTGGCTGAAAAAGAAATACGGAAGTCTTGACGCGTTAAACAAGGCGTGGGGGACAGTATTCTGGAGTCAGACATATACGGATTGGGACCAGATAATTGTTCCGAAGAAATCCCAGGCCGCTATGTTCCGCAATAATGGCCATAATCCTGGTCTGAACCTGGACTATTCCCGGTTCCAGTCGGATGGAATTGTGGAGTACTGTAAGCTTCAGAGCCGCATTTTACGCCGTTACAGTGATGTGCCGATTACCCACAACGTAGTCAGCGAGAGGTACGACTACTATAAACTGGGTGAGCAGATTGATATTGCCACTTACGACAATTATCCTGCCAGCCCCTGGAAGAGCTTCCTGGGCGGAGATCCTTATGATCCTGCATTTTCCATTGACATTGAGCGCGGTATCAAGAATAAAAATATATGGGTGATGGAAGAGCAGAGCGGCCCTTGCGGCTGGAACGTAGTGGGAAGTACGCCGAGGCCGGGCGAGATCAAGAAATGGGCGTATCAGGCGATGGCTCATGGCGCAGAGGCGATGATCTATTTCCGTTGGCGCGCCTGCCTGTTTGGAACAGAGGAATACTGGTATGGCATTCTGGATCATGACGGGATTCCGCGCCGCCGCTACGAGGAGGTCAAGGAGATTGGGGCTTCCTTCCCGAAGATATGTGAATACAATGTGGATTCCAAAGTGGCGTCAGATATTTTGATGATCCGTTCCTTTGAACAGCAGTGGAGCCATGAGTTCCAGTCTCATAACTGGAACTTCGACTATCGTACTTATGTGAAGGGGCTGTATTATGGCCTTTATGCCGGCAACTATAATATGGACATCTCCAATGAGGAGACAGACTTCTCCGGCTACAAGCTGGTGGTTGCTCCGGCATTTAACCTGATGGATGAACGCCTGAAAGCGAAATTTGAGAAGTATGTGGCGGATGGCGGAAATCTGGTAGTGACCTTCCGCTCCGGCACAAAAGAAATGGACAACTCCATGACGGAACGTACCCTTCCCGGATACTTCAAGGAGGTTGCGGGAATCGAACTGGAGGAATTCGACTCCCTCAATGACTGCAAAGTCACAGTGAAGGGGGATTTCGGAAACGGGGAGGCTTCGATCTGGGCGGATATCATCAAACCGGTTACGGCAAAACCGATGGCTGTATACGACAGTGAGTATTATGCAGGCAAGCCCGCGGTTACCGTCAATGAGTATGGCAAAGGCAAATGCTACTATGTAGGCTGCGATTTAGATACTGCAGGGACGGTTGCCCTGATGAAGGAAATCACAGGCCAGTGCAATGTTGCTCCGGCCCTGGAGAATGTACCTGCCGGCGTCGAAGTTGTGAAGAAGATTGCGAAAGACGGAGGCGAGTTCTGGTTTGCTGCGAACTTCTCCGGACAGGAAGCGGCATTGGAACTGCCTTTTGAAGCAAAAGAGATCGCTTCCGGCGAGATCCTTGGGAAATCTCTGGTTCTGCCGGTCCATGGCTCTGCCATATTTACGAGGGTGTAATGATTGTTAATTGTTACCTGTCTGCGGCTGCACGGCAGTTTACAGGGGATAGAAGTAGAAGAGAATAGAATGCTTACGAAAACGTCACGTGTAAACACACATCATCTGTGTTACCATAAAAGCAGAGATGAATAAGGTGTTTATGTGTGGCGTTTTTGGTCATGTAGACAGGTGATGAGAAAGAATCCGCAGTTTGGGATCGGAAACGGAGGAGGAACTATGGGAAGCCTATTGGAAGCGAGACAATTGGAGAAGACCTATGGGGCGGGCGAACTGGCAGTGGAAGCCTTAAAGCCCCTAGACCTTTCCATAGAAGAGGGAAAATTTTATGCCGTCATCGGGCGGAGCGGTTCCGGGAAGTCCACGCTGCTCCATCTTCTCGGGGGGTTGGACAGGCCCACCGGCGGCGACGTGGTGCTGGAGGGGAAAAGCCTGTATTCTTTCACGGACAAGGAGGCGGCCATTTTCAGACGCCGGAGGATCGGGTTTATTTTCCAGGCCTACAATCTCCTGCCGGAGTACACGGCCATCGACAACGTCCGCATGCCCCTGTATCTGGACCAGAGGGAGATCGACGAGGAGTACGAGATCATGCTTCTCAAGAAGCTGCGGCTCATTGGAAAGGAGAACAAATATCCGGCAGAGCTCTCCGGCGGGGAGAATCAAAGGGTGGCCATCGCCAGGGCCCTCGTCACCAAGCCGGCCATCGTGCTGGCGGACGAGCCCACGGGAAACCTGGATGCAAAGAGTGCGG
>CAJUOF010000370.1 GCA_910587905.1 uncultured Lachnospiraceae bacterium | reverse complement strand
GCACTCGTCCACCCGTCCGGCTCGATGATAGAGAAATGCAAGCTCATACAGCCACTTTTCCTCAAACTCATGCTTCCGATACTCTTCCAGAATGGCGATCATCTGGTCCAGATCGCCCTCCTTCGCCGCTTCGATCTGATAAGCCAAAAGCAGTTGGCTCGTATCACCCGGCGCTACTTTTTTAAACTCTTCAAAATAGCTCTCCGCCTCCTCAATGGTTCCTTCCTTCACGCAAAGCTCCGTCAGCTTATAGAGCATCCTGCGGCCCATAGGCACCCGCTCATAGGCGATCAGGAGAACATTTTTCGCCTCCGTGTAATTTTTCGCCTTCTCATATACCTGAGAAACCAGAGTCAGCATCTTGATATTCTTGATCTTGCTCCAGTCGATGGTATCCGCGATTTTCACCGCCGCGGCATAATCCTTTTTTTCTGCATGCTTCTTGATCTTATCCTCTTTGATACTCAGTTCATATTTGTCCACAGTGCCACCTCAGATATCTTCATTCGTCATTGTTCCCTGCATGGATACATAGTTGTAATAAGTCTACCATACTCATTTTCCCTTGTCAAAAACTCTCGTGAAAATGTTTTATTTTTGAGAAAAAACACCCGACGGTTTCTTCCGCCAGGTGTTTTTCCCCCAAAATTATGGATACCAAGGATACCAATCAATAACGTCCCGTCTTGTAGCTTCCGGTGCTGTTCTGGAACATGCTCTTAATGGTTGCGAAGCTGGCTACGGCTGTCAGGGCATAGCCGACCAGCAAATCCTTCCAGTAACCGGCATTGATCTCCGGAATCTCCGCCCGGAAATCCGGGATGGAGCGGAATGCATCGGTGATGGAGACATCCATTCCCCAGACTTCTTCCACAGCCTTCTTGATCTCGATGGCGTAGGCAATGTTGTGGGCAAGATAGATCACGGCCGCTACGATGACGAGAGAGATCACGATTCCTACTCCATTGATCCGGCCGCCAAACTTCTCATATCCCTTTAACGCACAGACAGCCGCCACCAATCCGGCGATTCCGGCTATGTAGCCGAGCTGATAAATCAGCACCCACAGCACGCCGCCGAGCAGCGCACCAAGCAAAGCGCCGACGATTCCGGTCACAATATTGCCCTTCTTTGCGGCAAGCTCCTGCTTATTGTTCTCCAAGCTGTTACACATCTCATTGTAACAGCTATCGCACATGAAATCCATCGCATTGTTAATGCTGCAGAGAGCCACAGGCACCTCATTCCCGCAGCAGCCGCAGCAGGGAACATATCCGTTCTGAGTCAGGTATGAAGCGGTTCGATCAAGGATCTCTCGGATCTGTAAGCCGACCTTCCCTGAATTTCTCACAATAAACTCGATCTTCTTCCCATCAAAGGAAGCTTTGTTGACCTTCTTGATCCCGGAACGGAGCTCTGCGAGGAAGCTGTCCATCTGATAAGCCGGCGACCCACTTCCCTCTTTCGCATACACAACCACTTTCCAGAAGGCAGTCCCATCAATCCCCTGTCTCACATAAACAGGAAAATCCCCCACTCTTCCCTGCAACACATTCTTGGGTTTTTCAAACAGATTGTCCATGCCTTTAATCTGTTCTACAAGCGCCTGTTTCATCTTTCATTTCCTCCTACAAGTTTTTCAGCAGTTTTATGATAACACTCTGAAAAAGAATTCTCAACCCATTCCCGCAAAAAAAGATCAAATCAGGGCTTCCGGCCCAAAACTCTCCGGAAGTAATTCTTCCAAAGTAAAGATCCGATAATCCTCCTCGGACCTGGCCAGGATCACAAAAAATTCAGAAGGACGGCAAAACTCCCGCAATGCCTGCCTGCAAATGCCGCAGGGCGGACAGTAGGATTCCACCCGGCCTCCGGCCCCTCCCATAATGACGATACAGGAAAATTCCCTCTTTCCCTCGCTCACCGCCTTAAAGAGAGCAGTCCGCTCCGCACAGTTTCCCGCCGGATAGGAGGCATTCTCCACATTGCAGCCGGTATAGATCCTCCCATCTTTGCTGAGGAGGGCTGCTGCCACATGAAACCCGGAATAGGGCGCATAGGCCAAACCGAGCTGTTCTTTCGCCCTGCCGACAAGCTCACGGATTTTGTCCGCAGAAATCTCCTTTTCTCTCCCGCGCCCCATCATTTGCTCCATGCCATAGCCCTCCCTATCCTCAAAGTTTTCCTCTCAGCCCTCTGCCTTTACAATTTTTACCAGACGGCTGGTTCCCAGCCTGTCCGCTCCCAGATTCACAAATTGTTCCGCGTCCGCAAAGGAGCTGATTCCCCCCGCCGCCTTGATCTTCACCTCCGGACCTACGCGGGCCGCAAACAGCTCCACATCCGCAAAGGTGGCTCCTGCCGTGGAAAAACCGGTAGAAGTTTTGATATAATCGGCCCCCGCCTCTGTCACCGCCCTGCAGAGAGCAATCTTTTCTTCCTCCGTGAGCAGACAGGTCTCGATAATCACTTTCAGAACCTTTTCCCCACATGCTTCCTTCAGCGCCCGAATCTCTTCCGTCACTTTCTCAAATTCCCCCATACGCACATCGCCCAAGTTTACCACCATATCAATCTCATCCGCGCCCTCCCGCAGAGCCTCCTTGGTCTCAAAGACCTTCACCGCCGTGGTGTTGTAGCCGTTGGGAAAACCAATGACGGTGCACACTGCCATACGGTCTCCAAGATACTCCTTCGCCCGCTTCACATAGGAGGGGGGAATGCAGACAGACGCTGTCCCATAAGCCACCGCATCGTCACAAAGCGTCCGAATCTCCTCCCAGGTCGCCGTCTGGGACAGCACCGTGTGATCTACCCGTCTCAAAAGTTCTTCTCTGTTCATGATATACTCCCTCACTTCTGGTTATTCGCCTCACGGCGTTTTTCTATCATACCACGGATTGCTCCCGCTTCGCAACATCGTGCAGAAAAGATTTCGTGTACATGTGAGCAGAGAAAAAGGCGGACCATCCATCGTCCGCCCATCTCACTTATTTTACCAGCCTCCCATATTCGTTGCACAGGGGATGGAGAACCGGCTCGTCCTCCTCGATGTCCGCATACTGCTTCGGTTCCAGTTCAATATGATAATTGTCAATGGTATCGTCATTGATCTTGGAGACCTCCCCGCAGATCAGATCTCCGCTCCCCGGCTTCGGCCCGAAGGTGTGGGCGATCCCCGGAGTGATGCTGATGCTGTTTCCGGGACCAATGAGCACCTCTTCTCCCGGCTGATAGACATGCTTGATTCCGTCCTGATAAATCTCCACCGGAGTATCTACAGCCTTTCCATCCACCGTATTGTAAAGCTTGATGAACATGACGCCGCCGCCCCGGTTGATGATATCCTCCGTCTTAAATCCGTGGTAATGGATGGGGAGTCTCTGGCCATCCTTGAAAATGAGGAGCTTCTCCGCATAGGGGACTCCCACATTCGGATCGTTCAAGAGACCGTTGCGGATAGTAAAAAGTACACAGCCAATCTCGTCAAACCGGCCAAGGCCGTGGTCCGTCATATCCCACCCCAGCATCAGCTTTTCAATGACATCAATCTCATCTCTGTGTTGTTTCCACTCTTCAAGACTCCAGTAACCAAAGTCCGGCAGCTTAAAATTGTTCTTTTCCAAGAGCTCCTTCGCATACCGGATCGATCCATTTACCAATGAACGTTTCATCTTTTTTCCTCCATTCCTCTCCTAAATCCTCGCTTGCCTTTTACGTCCTTCTTCATCCTTCCAATTCATAAACAGGCTTCATCTCTTTCCAGAAATGCTCCCCCGGCAGCGGCGCCTGGCACTCTCCCGTAACCTTAAGCCACTCCTTGTAGGTTTCATTTTCGTAAAGCGCCGGGTTTTCTTCTCCCCTGCATTCTACAAACTGCGTGAGGTACAGGCCGCCTCCCTCAAGCCCGGTCACAAAAATCGAAGACCTGCGGAATCCGTTTTCATAGCAGAGATCCCGGATCACCTGGGGCTGTTCGTCATGAAGGCGGACATATTCTTCCAAATAATCCCTTTTCACACCAATTATGATACCTCGCGCCGAAAGCCCTGTCAAATCTTCTTCCGCAGGGCTCTTAAACTCATAGACCTGTCTCGCCTCATGCCAGGAAAACGGAGTGGCTTTTCCTAAAAACAGGCTTTCCGCCTGTTTCCTTCCGGCTTCTTCCTCCACATAGGCAAACAGGCAGTCCTTTCCCTCCAATTCCTGAATATAGATCCGGCAGTTGCAGATTCCCGCCTCCAAACATTCCTGATTCATCCGCCCTTCCTTCTCCCGAAGCCAGCTTACGGCCTGCTCCCCCTCTTCTGCGTGAAGCACTGCCATATAAGCATGCTTTCCCTTTGCGTATTCCATGTTCCGCCTCTCCTTTATGAATCGATATCAACCGGTTTTTATACAAACGATTTCCCGATCTCCGCGCTGATCTCTTCGCCGGGCTTTGCGAAAAATTCTTCTCCCCGCAGTTCTCCGGTAATGTGTTTATCCTTAAAAATCAGAATCCTTCTGGCCAGAGAAATCATCTCGTTCATATCAGAAGAAATCAGAATTACCGTTTTCCCTTCCTTTGCCGCCAGGTTCCAGATCAACTCATGAATATATTCCTTCGCTCCGATGTCCACCCCCACCGTCGGCTCATCGATGATCAGCAGGTCGCAGTCCGCCGCCAGCCATTTGGCAATGCTGATTTTCTGCTGATTCCCGCCGGACAGCTTTCCCGCCAGCGTGCCGAGAGCCGGTGTCTTGATCTCCAGCCGATTCACGAAATATTCTGCATGTTCCCGCTCTTTTTTCAGATTGATAAACGGCGCCTTTTTGCAATAACTCTTTTTGAGAGAATTGACACAGATATTCATAGCCACCGTATGTTCTAAAAATAAACCTTCCTCTTTTCTGTTCTCTGTCACATAGCCAATCCGATACTTATGAAGTGCCGTTTTGAACGAATCAATCTTCACCGGCTTCCCGTGAAGCAGCACCTCTCCCCCATCACATTTGTCAATGTTTAACACGGTCCGAATCAGTTCCGTTCTGCCGGAACCCACGAGGCCATAAAAGCCAAGGATCTCTCCTCTGTGAACCTGGAAACTCAAGTCCCGAAAGCCGTGAAGCCTGGAGGTGATATTCCTCGCCTCCAATACCACTTCCTGTCCCTCCGCATCGAGCCTCCCCCGATAGCTGTAAACAAAATCCCGGCCGATCATCATCTTGATGATCCTGGAATTTTCCATCTGTTTGATGGCATCCGTCCCCACCAGGCATCCGTCCCGAAATACGGTCACACGGTCGGCAATGACTTGTACTTCCTCCAGCTTGTGGGAGACAAAAATAATAATCATCCCTTTTTCTTTCAGCTTCCGCACCAATTCAAAAAGGACATCCGCCTCATGAAGCGTCAAAGACGAGGTGGGTTCATCCAGAAGCAAAACCCTGGCATCGGCGCTCAGCGCCTTCGCAATCTGAATCAGCTGCTTATGAGCCGCACTAAGGAAGCGCACCTTTTTCTCCGGAGGAAAATCAAGCCCAACCTCTCTCATATAGTTTAAGGCAAACGCATTGACTGCCTTCCAATTTACAAAACCGAATCTCGTAAACTGACTGATTTTATCGTTGATGATATTTTCCGCAATACTCGCCTCCGGAATAAGCTGGATCTCCTGATGTACCATGCTGATATGCTGCTTCACCGCATCCCCGTAGCCGTGGAGTTTAAGCTCCTTACCGTCCAGCGAAACAGTTCCCTGATCTGCATGATAAATCCCACAGATAATCTTCATCAAGGTGCTCTTTCCGGCTCCGTTCTCTCCAAGCAAGGCGTGGATCTCTCCGTCATGAAACTGTACCGAAATATCCTGAAGAGCTTTTACACCCGGAAACGATTTTGAAACTCCTCTAACCTCCAGCATATACATTCCTCCAAATGACTGTATTCTCCCCGTCCCTCCAGAAGAAAGGACGGGGAGGAAATCAAAGTCACTCTGCCACTGCCTACGGCGCGTTTAAATATTTGGTTTCCAGTTCAGACGCGATCTCTTTGCTGAGCGTCTCAATATCCGTGGTAAAGCTGTCGATGTTCTCCGTGGTGATAAACACGTAGCCTGTCACAATATGGACGCCGGGATCTTTCATGGTCCAGCCCTCAGACAGGTAGAGCAAAAGCAAGCTTCCAATATAGCCCTGTCCATAACCATTCTGAGCCACGCCGATATCCAAGGTTCCGTCTTTCAGACCGTTCATCACTTCCTGGGACGGGTCGGTTGCCACGGCAAACAGGTGCTTGGCATCCCCGTTGGATGCATAATAGTCTGCCAATGCGTTGGCCATTCCGCGGGAGGCAGTACCACCGGTCGCAATAATTCCGGTCGCACCAGGATTTGCCGCCAGGGCGTCAGAAACCTTCTCATATCCCTCTTCCTCTGTATTGATGTCGCCGATGGTCTGACAGATGGTCACACCCTCCGCCTCCGCCACGGCAGCCTCGACACCCTTCTGTCTCTCCAATGTGTTGACATCGCCCAGGTTCTCAAGAACATTGATGATCTCGCCCTCTCCGCCCATGGCCTCGATCATCTGCTTGGTCGCCGCATAGGAATAATCGTACACATCTCCGCAGACGGTTGCTGCCGCCTGCTGGGGATCGTCCACCTTTCCGCCGTAATTGACCACCTTGCAGCCTGCATCAATCAATTCTTTGTAAAGGGCATTGGCCCCGGAGGTGTCTGCTCCATAAATCATGAACAAATCATAACCCTCTGCCGCTTTTGCCTCCACAACCTGATTCTCGACATCCTGTGTCCACTCCGTTCCAATGGCATAGTCCACCGTAAGACCATATTCCTTTGCGAGCTGTTCATATCCAGGCTGGATATTGTCCTCAAAATAAGTGTCCGGCGCCGGCCAGTATACATGGAGCTTATATTCGCCGGGATCTTTGGAGAGCTGCAGTGCCCTCTCCACACCGCTGGTGTCAATCTCCTGATTTTTCACTGCCCTTGTCTCTTCCTGCGCCTGTGTTTCTGTCGGCTTCTCCTCCGCCTTTGCCGCCTCCGTCTGTGCCTCACTGCCGGGAGCTTTGGTCTCTTCCTTCTCTCCGCCCCCACAGCCGATCAGGCCGACTGCCATCGCTGTCACACACAGCAAGCTGATGAGTCTTTTCTTCATGCTTCTTACCTCCGTTTTCTTATTTTTTTATAAAAGCCCTGACGATCCAGGACTATTTATCCTGCTACATCATCTTTTCTGCCATCTTCGCCCGCACCGATTCCACAGATACAGCCAGCAGAATAATGAGCCCTAAAAACACCTGCTCATAATACACATCCACATTCAACATCGTAAGCCCGTTCCGGACCATGGTCAAAATCCAAGAGCCGCAGAAGAATCCCAGGGCTGTAAAACTGCCTCCCAGAAGGGGAATCCCGCCGATGGCACACACGGCAATGGAATACATCATCCAGTCGGAACCTGTATTGGGCGATGCGGTCCCCGTCCGTGACGCCCACAGAATGGCCGCAACACAGGCAAACATACAGGAGAGGATATTGCAGGAGATAATGATCCAATTTACATTGATTCCGGACAGTCTGGCCGCTGTCCGGTTCCCCCCTACCGCCAGCACATCCCGCCCATATTTGGTGTGTCGAAATACGATATAGAGAATCACCACCAGGACAACCATCAGGACGAACAGGAAGGAAAACATCCCCACCCGTTTTCTTCCCACCCAAGTCAATGCCTCCGTCATCTCATAAGAGTATCCATGGGAGCTCCCAATTGCCAATCCATTGAAAATGAAGGACATCGCCAAGGTGATGATCCAGGGATTTAAGTTTAGCTTGACCACCAAAAGTCCGATCACCAAGCCGCAGACCGCAGATACCGCCAGAGCCAACAGTACAGAAGGAACGGTTCCCACGCCATAATTAGCCATCAGCGTCCCCATCACCACGGTGGAAAGCGCGCCGCAGCCACCAATTCCCAAGTTCATGTCCCCGATCACCATCAAGATCAGTTGCGCCGCCCCGATAAACGCATAGACCGAAGCAGTCCTTGACAGGTTAAAAATATTAAAGGGGGTCAAAAATGCATTTGTAAATATGGTAAACACCAGCACAAGAATCACAATCGCAACAATGGCGCTGGAATAGGACTGTAAGAAAAACCGTTTCAGCAGCGAAGTCTTCGCTTTCCCCGACTGTCTTTCATTTTTACCCATAGCTTTCTCTCCTTTTTCCCTTTCCGCAGATCATTTGCCAACTCTTCCAAATTCTTCAGGTTTTCAGGACCGGAGCCGCAAAAGAAGCTCCGCCTCTCCCGGTTCCGCGGGATCGGCCTTAAGCCCCGGTATGTAACGGCAGGCTTCATAGAGAACGTCCGCCACTTTTCCGTAAGTCCCGGCCACATGATGGATGTAAGGTCCCAAAACCAGCTTATATTCCCAAGCCGGCCAATCTCCCACCTCAAACCACACGTATGTCCCACGGCTGTGAGGGCCGTCAATCCCCCTCCCTTCCCCCAAAAACAGAGAATACTCCCCGTGATCCCCGTCAAACCGGCAGATAGTGATGTCTCCATTTTGGAGCTCCCAGGCACAATTCCCGCACTGGGGATTACCGTCCCAAGCCTCCGTGATCCGGCAGGCCCCCTTATCCTTGGCGAATGCGGAGGGAAACGCTCCACAGTGCCAAAGCAGCTCCACATTTTCCTTTTCCGGGTGCCGGATAGTCAGGTCAGCCAGGAAATGTGGAGTCCCATTCCCCGCCGCCGCCTGGATCAGCATGGCCGAGATGGCCCCGCAAATGTCTGTCTCACAGGCCACCGGAAAGCATTCGTCCGCCAACATCGAATTGACGGCACAGGGATAGATGTCCATGGATTCCTGCATGGCCGTCCAGCATTGGATACAGGCGCAGTTGCAGCGAAATTGTTCTGCAAAATTCCGGATCGCCAGTTTCATTGCCGCCAAGGTCTCCCTCGGCTCTTTCCTCTCAGCCCCCGCCCCCTGATAGTAGGTCTCAATAAACTGT
>CAJUOF010000369.1 GCA_910587905.1 uncultured Lachnospiraceae bacterium | reverse complement strand
TGCTGGGCTTCGACTCCCCCACCAGAAACAGTATGGATTCCGTATCGGACCGTGATTACCTGATTGAGCTTTGCAGCGCCATGGCTACCACAATGATGCATCTGAGCCGTTTTTCCGAAGAGATCATCCTCTGGAACTCCAATGAATATCAGTTTGTGGAGCTGGACGACGCTTACAGCACCGGAAGCAGCATCATGCCTCAGAAGAAAAATCCGGATATTGCAGAACTGGTGAGAGGAAAAACCGGACGGGTCTATGGCGCCCTCATCTCCATTCTGACTACCATGAAGGGAATCCCTCTCGCCTACAACAAAGACATGCAGGAGGACAAGGAGCTGGTATTTGACGCCATCGACACCACGAAGGACTGCCTCGCGCTGTTTACCGGCATGTTGTCCACCCTTAGATTCAACAAAGACATAATGAAAAAAAGTGCCATGAACGGTTTCACCAACGCCACCGACGCGGCAGATTATCTGGTAAACCATCAAGTTCCCTTCCGCGACGCCCACGGAATCGTGGGACAACTGGTGCTCTATTGTCTGGACAAGGGAATCTCGCTGGATGAAATGAGCCTTGAAGAGTATCGGGCGATCAGTCCAATCTTCGAGGAAGACATCTATGAAGCCATCAGTTTAAAGACCTGCGTAGAGAAACGAACCACCCTGGGAGCCCCCGGTCCCTCCGCGATGAAAAAGGTGGTCAAAGAGTATCAAAAACTATTGGATGCATAATCGAATGTCCTAATCGGGCTTCTGTAGGAAACGGCAAATGATCTGCCGTTTCCTGCTGCTTGGGCCCTCGACAATTTTACAGCTTGGCAAGCTCCTTGTACTGCTCCTTCAAGCATCCATACAAGCTCTTATAAATTTTGTGATATTCGTTATATTTCTCTGTATTCTCCGGGACTGCATCACAGGACTTGTCCGTGTGGATCATCCGCTCACAGGCCGTTTCCACACTCTCATAAATCCCGGCACCCACACCTGCTAGGATCGCCACACCAAGAGCCGGCCCTTCCTTTGCAGCCACAGTTTTTACAGTGCAGCCGTACATATCTGCCAGCATTTGACGCCACACGGCACTTCTTCCGCCGCCTCCGCAGGCCATCATGTCTGCAACCTCTACTCCCATCTCCTTCAAAATATCATTGCAGTCCTTCATCGAATAAGATACCCCCTCCATGACGGCGCGGAGCATATCCTTTCTGGTATGGATCGCCGACAATCCGAAAAACACACCGCGGCAGTCCGGGTCGAGATGAGGCGTCCGCTCTCCCATCAGATAAGGGAGATAGATCAGGCGGTTTGCACCGAGAGGCGTTCCCTCCACATCCCGGTTAATATAATCATAGACATCGCATCCTTCTTTTTCTGCCTGCTCCATATAATCCTGGCAAAAGTTGTTGCGGAACCACTGGAGCGAGAGTCCGGCTCCCTGGGTCACCCCCATCACATGCCAGCATCCCGGAACGGCACAGCAGAAGGTATGGACCCGCCCTTTCGGATCAATGGTCACGTTCTTGCTGTGGGCAAACACCACACCGCTGGTTCCGATGGTGGTAAATGCCTTCCCATCCTGAACGACACCGGTTCCCACAGCCGCCGCCGCGTTGTCCCCGGCACCGCCGACCACCACCGTCTTTTCAGAAAGCCCGGTAAGCTTTGCAATCTCCGGCAAGATCGTTCCCGTCACTTCCGGTGACTCGTATACCTTTGCTAAAAGCGCCTTGTCAATCTCCAGTTTTTCAAGCACCTCGTCGGACCAGCAGCGGTTCGGCACGTCGAGAAGCTGCATTCCGGAAGCATCCGACACCTCCGTCGCATATTCTCCCGTCAGAACCAGACGGACATAGTCCTTCGGCAGCAAAATATGACGGCATTTTGCATAATTCTCCGGCTCATGATTCCGAACCCAAAGGATCTTGGAGGCTGTAAAACCGGTCAGAGCCGGATTCGCCGTAATCTCAATCAGGCGCTCTGCCCCCACTCTCTCGGTGATCTCCCCGCACTCCCTGGCCGTCCGCTGATCGCACCAGATAATGGATGGACGGATCACTTCGTTGTTCTCATCCAACATCACAAGGCCATGCATCTGTCCTGAAATTCCCAGGCCCCGGATCTCTTCCCTGTCCACTCCGGACTTCTTCACCACCTCCGCGATCGTCGTGAGCGCCGCCTGTTTCCAGTCCTCCGGATTCTGCTCTGCCCACCCATTCTGCGGTTGATTGAGCGGATATTCCTTCGACGCAGAGGCGATCACATTCCCGCCCTCGTCAAACAATACGGTTTTGGTTGCGGAAGTTCCCAAATCAATACCAATCAAATAATTCACTTATTTCCCTCCCATATGTTCAGTCTGTTAGGGCTATTTTATCACAAAAGAGCTTGTTTGACCATGGTTCTCCGTCCCATGATTTCCTTTTCTTTTTCTTCTTCGGCGCGCTGCCGCAAAAGCTGCCAAAAGTCCTCCCGCAGGAAGCAGAAGTAAGGCAAAGCGGAGCGGGCTCCTGCAATACTGGACCCACCAGTCCGATGTGATCAGAAATTCCCATTCCAGACATCCGGCGGCACCTGTCTTTCGGCCGTTTCCAAGCTCCAGCCGGTTTCCGGCCGCATCCTCCGCATAAAGTGCCAACGTCTGCCAATCATCTTCCTCCGAAAGCTTCACGCGAATCCCCTCCTCCGAAAGTACCTGTTCCAACTGCTCTCCCTCATAACTGTTTTTTTCATCCTTCGTTCTCACCTCCACCCTCTCAAGCTGCATGTTGTCACGGATATCTAAAAATACTTCTTTGGTGTCCGCACGGTAACGCCCTCCATCCTCCGCACCTGACAGAACGGCAGACGGTCCTGTCTTATCCACGGAAAAGGCAAATATCCTTTCCCGGCCTTTCTTTCTGGTTGATTCATTGCCCATGTGATTCCCGGCCTTGTCCGTGGAATGGAATAAAAGTTCGTAATCTCCCTCCTGCTCAAAGACTCCTTTTTTGATTCTGTACTCATACACCTGCCATCGGCCGGAGGGCGATTCTGTCAAAAGTGCCTCTCTCTGAAAATTCTTTCCCTCTGAAAGCAGGCAGACCACCCCATTTCTGCTGAGCGATACCTGAAAATCCTCCACCGGGTCCACATTATATTCCCGGATGATCACCTCCCTCTCTTCCGGCAGATAGGGATATTCTCCTCCTGCCAGCCAGTTCCTTGTCTCCCCAAAAGCCCCGTAGACAGAGCCGTACCGGTTCACCGAAAACATAAACTCCTTCTCCGTTTGATTCCCTGCGCGATCCTCCCCGGCCGCCCGCAAAAGATAGAGACCGTCCGCATCCTCTGTTTTCGGAAAGCTTCTTGAGAGCAGTTTTTTTATCACCTCTCCCTCCTTTCTCGGAAGCTCCTGATACTGATACGCCTGCCTCTCATCACCCTGGTCTAAGCGTGAAACCTCCACGGTCGCCGTTCCCGGTATCAAACGTTTATCCTCAAATCGAATCTCAGCTTCCACCGCTCCCCGATTGGCCGATTCCGGCTCAAGCCCTAGAATCTCGATGGATGGCGGTGTCTGGTCTACAGAAAATTGTGCCTCCGCCTTCGCCTCCTCTTCATTTCCGGCCAGATCCGTACATGCCAGCGCAAACTCATAATCTCCATCCTCCGAAAAATTCAGAGATGCCGTATGGATATCTCCGCGGCTGTCAAAAGCGTTCGCTTTCCACGACCGATTCTCTCCCTGATCCAGCAGAGCCGTCATCTCATCTATCACTTGTTCCCCATCAAAATTATGCTCCTCCACCGTGATCTC
>CAJUOF010000368.1 GCA_910587905.1 uncultured Lachnospiraceae bacterium | reverse complement strand
TTTGACCGCTCCATTTCCCGCTTGGCTGAGGAATATCCCTCCGTGCATTTTATCCTCTCGAAGGACATCCGTATGAGTGAGAATTATCGGAAGCGAATGGGGATTTCCGACCGGGCAGCGGAGTGCATCACCTATGTGGGAAAAAAACAGACGCTGGATTTTGTGGTGGGCGGTGAGCCGTTAAAAATCGAGACCCTTGCCTCCACCGACGAGGGAGTGGCTTTTGTGCTGGAATATGAGGGAAAAAGTCTGTACCATGCGGGGGATTTAAACTGGTGGACCTGGATCGGGGAGACCGAGGATGAATATGCAGACATGACGAGGCGATTTCAAACGGAAATAAAAAAGCTTGGAGGCCGTCATTTCCATGCGGCCTTCGTGCCTCTGGATCCCAGGCAGGAGGAGCGGTATTCCTGGGGGTTTGACTACTTTATGAGGGCGACCGACACGGGCCTGGCCTTTCCCATGCATTTCTGGGGAGATTTTTCCGTGATCGACAGGCTCCTGGCCGATCCGGTGTCGGAGCCGTACCGAGAACAGGTACAAAGAATTTCCCAAAAAGGGGAGAGCTTTATCCTTTTATAGGCTCTTCTTTTGCAGACTGTCTTCCAGAGAATGGAGCAGGCCGGAAATTCAATCATGATTTCCGGCCGGTACCGTCATTGAAAAGGAAGTTCCAACTGCTGAAATTCATTTTTTCGTTTTTTGTTATATTTTGCCACCAACTTCTGGATTTTTTCCGTGGGATCAATGATGCTGTTCAGGGAGTGATCGTGGTTGATGGTATTGATGATGGCGGCCATAAACTTTGCCATATCTGCTTCCAAGTACCATTCACGGGTCAGAAGCTCCTCTGGCCGATAATTCAAATTGGTGGTCACCACATAATCGAAATAGCCCTGTTTATGGAACTCATCAAACTTTTCGAAGCCGTCGGTGAAAAGACCGAAGGTGCAACAGATGATTACCTTGTCCGCTCTGCGTTCTCTCAGCTCCCTCGCGGTGTCCAACATACTTTCACCGGAGGAGATCATATCGTCAATGATAATCACCGTCTTCCCCGCCACATCTGTGCCCAAAAATTCGTGTGCAACGATAGGATTTCGGCCATTGACAATGGTAGAATAATCACGGCGCTTGTAGAACATCCCCATATTTACGCCTAAATTGTTGGCGAAATAGACGGCTCGGCCCATGGCACCCTCGTCAGGACTGATCACCATCAGATGATCTTTGTCGATCATCAAATCATGATCCTTTTTAAAGATCGCTTTGATAAACTGGTAGGGCGGCATAAAATTGTCAAATCCATGGAGGGGAATGGCATTCTGAACTCTGGGATCGTGGGCATCAAAGGTAATGATGTTGGAGACCCCCATATTGGAGAGTTCCTCCAGCGCATAAGCGCAATCCAACGATTCCCGTTTGCTGCGTTTGTGCTGGCGACCCTCATAGAGATAGGGCATAATCACATTGACTCGATGGGCATTGGCGATCGAAGCACCGATGATTCGTTTCAAATCTTGATAATGATCGTCCGGGGACATGAAATTCTGATGTCCGCAGACCGTATAGGTTAAGCTGTAATTGACCACGTCGACCATGATAAACAAGTCCGTACCGCGGACGGATTCATGAATGACGCCTTTTCCCTCCCCGGTGCCAAAACGGGGGCAGGACGCCTCAAGCAGATAAGAATCACAATCATAGCCGCGGTACTCCAAGCTGGCCTGACGACGAATCAACTCCTCCGTATCATTCTTCCGGAACCGGATAATGTGCTTGTTTACTTTTTGGGCAAGCTCCGTACAGCTTTCGAGCGCACAGATTTTTAAAGGAGCTACGGGAATGGTATTGTTGAATGCGTAATTGTTGGACATGGGAAGCCTCCGAATTATACTCGTTTCCTATTTCCTATCTATCTATATACAATTTATAACATTTCCTGCGGTATTTCGCAAGTACAAAAAGAGGCACAACCGGGAATTTTACCTGGATAAAACATAGGTTTTCCACAACAAAAACCATTTGACAAGCCAAAAGAATTCTGTTATATTTATAAAGTATGCCGCACAGCGAGGTCGATAAGTGCCGTTTTTTACACGGACACCATAGCTGGCGAGTAATGATAAATAGGAGGTGCCATATGTACGCGATTATTGCAACAGGCGGTAAGCAGTACAAGGTTGCTGAGGGCGATGTCATCAAAGTGGAAAAACTTGGAGCGGCGGCTGGCGAGGCTTATACCTTTGATCAGGTGTTAGCTGTTGGCGGTGACGAACTGACCGTGGGTTGCCCTACTGTGGCAGGTGCAAGCGTTTCTGCTACTGTTATGGAAGAGGGCAGAGGCAAGAAGGTTATCGTTTACAAGTATAAGAGAAAGACCGGCTATCACAAGAAAAACGGCCACAGGCAGACTTATACCCAGGTTAAGATTGAAAAAATCAATGCTTAATCCGCTTTTGTAAAAGACGATGATTACGGTAAACGTATTTGTGGACTCGGAAGGGGAGCATCGAGGGTTTCGGATATCCGGACACGCGGATTTTGATGAGGCAGGGAAAGATATCATTTGTGCCGCTGTTTCTGTGTTGGCACAGAATACGGTCAATGCCATTGAAGCATTCACGGAAGACTCATTTCTCTGTTCCGTGGAGGACGGATATTTGGAGTGTTCGTTTTCCGAAAAAGTCAGCAAAGAAACAAAGCTGCTGTTAAACACGATGCTGCTTGGACTGGAGAGTGTGAAGGACAGTGGCTTTCAGGAAAACCAAGAAGAAGATCCGTGGATTCGGATCGTGACTGAGGAGGTGTAAGACATGTTAAAGATGAACCTTCAGTTATTCGCTCATAAAAAGGGTGTAGGATCTACGAAGAACGGCAGAGATTCTGAGGCCAAGAGACTGGGCGCCAAGAGGGCAGACGGACAGTTCGTGCTGGCAGGGAATATCCTTTATAGACAGCGCGGCACAAAAATCCATCCTGGAGTCAATGTGGGCCGCGGTGGAGACGACACGCTGTTTGCATTGGTAGATGGTGTGGTACGTTTCGAGAGAAAGGGCAGAGACAAGAAACAGGTTTCTGTATACCCCAAGGCAGCAAACGAATAAACTGTGTTTCAGGAAAGCCGGCGCTTCATGCGTCGGCTTTTATACCATTGTGTAGAGAAAGAGCTTCGGTATACAGGGAAAGGAAAATGGCGGGATGTTTGCAGACAGCGCAAAAATTTTTATCAAGTCGGGAAAGGGCGGGGATGGTCACGTCAGCTTCCGGCGGGAGTTATACGTGCCAAATGGCGGGCCAGACGGCGGGGATGGCGGCCGGGGCGGTGATATTATCTTTGTGGTGGACAAAGGATTAAATACACTGACGGATTTTCGCCATGTGAGGAAATATGTGGCGACCAATGGGCAGGAGGGCGGAAAGCGGCGCTGTCACGGAAAAGATGGACAGGATCTAATCGTCAAGGTTCCGGAAGGAACAGTGATCAAAGAGTTTGAGACCGGAAAGGTGATCGCTGATATGTCCGGTGAGAATACAAGGGAGATTATCTTGAAAGGCGGCCGAGGCGGGAACGGAAACATGCATTATGCCACAGCAACCATGCAGGTTCCCAAATATGCGCAGCCAGGTCAGGACGGTCAGGAACTTTGGGTTCTTTTAGAGTTAAAGGTCATTGCGGATGTGGGACTCGTCGGTTTTCCGAATGTGGGAAAATCAACGTTACTGTCCAGGGTCAGCAACGCAAAGCCCAAAATCGCAAATTATCACTTCACAACGCTGAATCCCCATCTGGGGGTTGTGGATCTCAGCGATCAGGAAGGCTTTGTCATGGCAGATATTCCGGGCCTGATTGAGGGGGCTTCCGATGGGATCGGTTTGGGACATGCCTTTTTAAAGCATATCGAACGGACGAAAGTGTTGATCCACATGGTGGATGCGGCGTCCACAGAGGGGCGGGATCCGGTGGAGGATATCCGCGCCATCAACGAAGAGCTTAGAAAATATAATCCGGCGCTGCTCACAAGGCCCCAGGTGATTGCTGCCAACAAGATCGATGCGGTTGCTCCGGACAGCGGGGATCCAATCGCTCAAATCCGTGACGCTTTTGAGAAGGATGGCGTTCAGGTTTTTGCGATTTCTGCGGTCAACGGACAGGGCGTGAAGGAGCTCCTTTATCATGTGTACGGCCTCCTCCAGGATATGGACGACGCTCCGGTCGTTTTTGAGCGGGAATTTGACTTGGATGAACTGGAAATCCAGGCACCTCTTCCCTATCATGTGGAAAAATTGGAAGACGGACTTTACTGCGTGGAGGGCCCCAGGATCGAAAAGATGTTGGGCTATACCAATCTCGACTCGGAAAAAGGGTTTGAATTTTTTCAGAATTTCTTGAAAAAGAATGGAATCCTGGAAGATTTGGAGAAGGCAGGAATCGAAGAAGGCGATACGGTGAAGATTTATGGCCTGGAATTTGATTATTACAAATAAGAAACCGGAGGAACAATGAACAGCAGACAACGAGCATATTTAAAAGGGTTGGCTATGACCATAGATCCTGTTTTACAGATTGGAAAAGCCAGCTTAACCCCCGAAATTACAGAGTCGGCTAATGAGGCGCTTGAGGCCAGAGAGCTTATTAAAATCAATGTATTAAAAAACTGCATGGATGATGTCAGGAGCATCGGCGAAGCGCTTGCAGAGCGGACTCGTTCCCAGGTAGTTCAGGTGATCGGAAAAAAGATCGTTCTCTATCGGGAATCCAAAACAAAAAAGAAGATCGTGCTTCCAAAATAGACGATCTATTTTGAGAAGCCGGAGAGGATGGCTCGGAGCATGAAGTGGAATCAAACAGGACAGCCAAAGAGAAAAATCGGCATTATGGGAGGAACCTTCGATCCGATACACATGGCACATCTTTTACTGGCGGAAAACGCTCGAGTGCAATTTCATCTGGAACAGATACTTTTTATGCCTTCCGCCACGCCCCCTCACAAGGATCATCGGCTGGTATCCCCGATGGAGCATCGAAAGGCAATGGTTCAGATCGCCATTGAGAGCAATCCCAACTTTGTGTATTCTGATCTTGAGCTTCGCCGTACCGGAATCACTTATACCAGCGATACGTTGGAGGCGCTCCACGAAGAATATCCGGATACAGAATTTTATTTCATCATGGGCGCGGACTCTCTGTTCGCCGTAGATGCCTGGCACCAGCCGGAAAAGATTTTTCAGAGGGCAGCAATACTGGCCGGAAACCGTTCGGAAGTTCCACTGGAGAACATATACAGGCAGATCGAGTATCTGGAGGAACGCTTTGATGGGAAAATCGGTCTGATTGAAATGCCGGACATTGCGATTTCTTCCAGCGAGATACGAAAACGGTGTGCGAATGGAGCGTCCGTTCGATATTACGTTCCAGAGGCGGTGCATCAGTATCTGGAGAACCATCAGTTGTATCGATGACATTGGTCCAATAGGAAAGAGATCATATGGGAGGAGGAATCTTGTGTGAAACCAGATTATATGGTGATCAAGGAAAAGCTTCGGCATAAGCTTGGAATGGGACGTTTTGAACATACGATGGGGGTTGCCTATACGGCTGCCTGTCTGGCTATGCGCTATGGGTGCAATGCAGAGAATGCAGAGCTGGCAGGGCTTCTCCATGACTGTGCCAAGCAGTATGATAACGAAACGTTGTTAAAAAAATGTTTAAAACATCATATTCCGGTGTCTGAGGCAGAACGAAAAAATCCTTCGCTGCTCCATGCGAAATTGGGAGAATATCTGGCCAGGAAGAAGTATGATGTGGATGATCCCGATATCCTGGATGCGATTCGCTATCACACAACAGGACGTCCGGCGATGAGCCTGATGGAAAAAGTGATCTATGTGGCGGATTATATTGAGCCGAGACGCTTCAAAGCACCAAATCTTGATCGAATCCGAAGGCTTGCGTTCGTGGATTTGGACCAAACAATCTGCGAAATCATGAGTGATACATTGGAATATTTAAAGAAAACGCCGGAAAGTATTGACCCAACAACCTATGAGGCATGCATGTATTATCAAGAAATAAAGAGGGAGGAATATTGATGAACCACTCAAAGGGAATGGCCGCCATTGCCTGTCGGGCTTTAGAAGATAAAAAGGGTCAGGAAGTGACAGTGATAGATATATCAGAGGTATCCTGTTTGGCCGATTACTTTATCATAGCAAACGGAGAGAACAGCAATCAGGTGCAGGCCATGGTCGACAACGTCGAGGAGGAGATGGAAAAGGCCGGATATCATTTCACACAACGAGAAGGATATCAGACCGCACGCTGGGTTCTACTTGATTACAAAGACATTGTCGTCCATGTGTTTTCCAAGGAAGACAGACGTTTCTATGATCTGGAGCGGATTTGGAGAGACGGAAAATTTGTGGATGTCAAAGAGCTGGAGGGATAAAATCCCTCCGCTCTTTTTTCTCCGCGGCAAGCTACATCATCTTTCGAAACAAACCGATCACTTTTCCGAGAATCTTCACATCCTTTACAATGATCGGGTCCATATAATCGTTTTCCGGCTGCAGACGGTAATGGCCATCCTCCTTAAAGAAACGTTTTACAGTAGCCGAATCCTCCACCAAAGCCACTACGATATCCCCGTTCGAGGCAGTGGATGAGACCGCACAGAGAACCTGATCCCCATCTAAAATGCCAATATTGATCATGCTCTCGCCCTTTACATGAAGCATGTAGGTATCTACGTTTGGCAGCATTTCTGCAGGAAAAGGAAAATAACTCTCAATATTTTCTGTGGCGAGAATCGGCTGACCTGCGGCGATTGTGCCGAGAACCGGAACCTGAACCATCTCACGTCTGGCAAGGCCAAAGACATCATCTACAATTTCAATGGCTCTCGGTTTGGTGGGATCGCGGCGGATATAACCATTTTTCTCTAAAGTCTCCAGATGAGAGTGAACAGAGGATGTCGATTTTAAATGGACTGTCTCACAGATTTCCCGCACGGTAGGCGGATATCCCTTCTTTAAAATTTCTCGCTTTATAAACTCCAGAATTTCCGTCTGCTTTGAAGTGATTTTACCAGGCATAGAGCTCCTCCTTCCATTGTTCTGGTTCCATAGTAACATATGTTCGATCAATATGCAAGCAAAAAATCCAAACATTTGTTTGAAAATTTGCAAAAACCTATTGACAAACATCTGTTCATGCCGTAAAATAGCGACAGGATAGAACGAACGTTCAAAACATTCGTTTGAAAATCAGAATTACAGAGGAGGAGTGCCATATGCAAAGAAGAGAGAGAAGTCCTCGGATTCGAAACAAAGGGATTCTTATGATAGGTATGTTGATTTTGGTTTCTCAACTCTTTTTTAAAGTGTTAGTCAAAGCAGACGACAGAAGAGAAGAGGCACCTCCGTACAAATATTATACCTCTGTTCAGATTCATCCGGGAGATACTCTCTGGGACATTGCCTCTGAGTATTGTGATAGTTCTGAGCAAATTCAGGAATATATGAGGGAGTTAAGGCAGATCAATCGCTTAAAAAGCGATGCAATTCATGCCGGAAGGTATCTGACTGTGGTATATTATTCGGAAGAATATAAATGACAGCCTTCCCGCTTATTTTTCTCGCAGACGCACAGCATTCCGCGCGCTGCGGCGCCGTTCGTCTTCAAGGGCAGCATAATGCTTTTTGGTAGTATTGACATCGGAGTGCCCCAGAACATCAGCGACCAGATAGATATCGCCGGTTTCCCGATACAGATTTGTGCCATAGGTGCTGCGAAGCTTGTGTGGTGTAATTTTCTTTAAAGGAGTCACGATTTTTGCATATTTTTTCACTAGATTTTCTACCGTTTTTACGCCGATGCGCTTCTGCTGAAGAGAAAGAAAAAAAGCTTGCTCATGTCCTGTGGCCGGAATCTGTCGTTCTCGTTCTTCCAGATAATCGAGAAGGGCATCGTGAACCTCCTCGCCGAAATAGACGACGACTTCCTTGCCGCCTTTCCGGTGGATGCGGATACCGTCATTTTTGAAATCCACATCGTTCAGATTTAGGCCCACACATTCGGAAACTCGGATTCCGGTACCGAGAAGCAAGGTGAGAAGTGCCATATCTCGAATCTTTGTTTTTTTATGGAACGCTTTCTGGCGTTCCGTCAATCCATCGCCGTTTTCCACACTGTCAAGGAGCATGGCGACCTCATCAATATCCAGACGGATGATGTCTTTGGAGTGGAGCTTCGGAAGGGAGACCAGGGCGGCCGGATTGTTTTGGAGCAGCTCCTTTTTATAAAAATAATTATAAAAGGTTTTCAGACAGGAGAGCTTCCTGGTGATTCCACGTTCCTGATTGATGTGCTCCGATGCGTCGTCACTGGAATAGTATTTCAGATATTCCATATATTCTTCCAGATCAAGGGGCTTTATCAGGTCCAAGTCAGCAAGCGTGATGGCTTTGATCTCTTTTCCTCTGTAAATAGGGTTTTCTTTGATGAGAAACTCAAAAAAAACCTTTAGATCATAGGCATAAGCGATTCTTGTCCTGGAGGCAGTTGTCGGCTCGATTCCACGGAAAAAGGTGACACAGAAGGATGGGAGAGTGGCAAGCAGTTCCCTCAATTTTTTCGTATTCTGAATATCCACCTGTTGAAAATAGGGCTTTTGTTCCATGGGATTTCCTCCGTTTCTTTGTCATAAATTGCCTTCCGTGTGAGTTGCATTATTCGAGTGTAGGTTAGGCTATTTTACAGGTGTGGTAAGACGCGTCGGCCAGCCGGCAATATCTCCGTTTAAAACAGCCGTAAACATCCGTTCTTTTGCACCTGGATGTTCTGCATTCAGTTGACGAACCAGATTTTTTGCGTATTCTCGCTTGGTCTGTCCGTCGGCCGGACAGGGATTTTTGCACACAGGCAAATGCACTTGGTGTTTGAAACCAATGATATCAGCTTCCGGCACATATAAAAGAGGACGAATCACCGTCAAATCCATACGATCCAGATAGGTGTATGGAGAGAAGGAATGAAATCGCCCTTCAAAGATCAGGGACATTAACATGGTTTCCACGATATCATCCTTATGGTGGGCATAGGCAACCTTATTGCATCCAAGAGCCTTCGCCTGTTCGTTAAAGGCCCCTTTGCGCATTTTGGCACAGAGGGAGCAGGGATTTTCTTCCCGCCGTTCTTTAAAGATAATCTCACCGATCTGTGTGGGAACAATGGTATACGGGACCTTAAGTTCCTTACATAGAGCTTGTACGGGGCTCAGATCCATTTCCTCAAAAACAGATATGGTAATGGCTTCGATGGTAAATGGGTTTGGATAAAACCGTTTCAGGCCGTTTAGAGCATAGAGCAGCGTAAGGCTGTCTTTTCCTCCGGAGATGCCAACTGCAATCTTATCATCCGGAGCAATCATCCGATAATCATCGACCGCACGTCTGGTATAACTGAGTAGCTTCTGTAGGTTCATATGTTTTGTTCTCTTTTCTGGAATATAAATAGTTTCAGTCGAACTGTTTTTCCCTGGAAAAACTCTTTCTATTATAACAAAAGCTCCCCCAAAAAGAAAGCCAGATTTCAAGCTGTGAGGAAGTTGGATCAAAGGCCTGTATTGGTCTCACTGTATTTATTCGTTAAAGCTGTCGTATTTATAATCGGTAAGCTTTCATGGAAGAATCGAGAGCATTCAGGAAATCAATCAGAACACCAGCACGATTCTCATATTTGAGAGCGATATCAGACTCCCGATAATCATTATGATTGGCCGCACGGATACGGGAATGACGGGCCGAGGCGATACAGGAGTCGATCTCTGTCAAAACGAGCTGACGCAGGATATTTGCGGCGCCATAATCAATCTCCAGATACATCATTTCCCTCCCTTCGGGATAGCCCGAGCATCCACAATGTTACCAATCAGAGAGTTATTCCATGTAAAGAGGTCGACAACGATCTCGATCGGCTGGAACTCTTCAAACACAGTAAATGCAGAGGGGCATTTAGTGCCCATGGTCATATTCCGGCCATCAGAACGGAAATCCACATTGTGATACGTCTGTCCATTCTTCTTAGACACATTCGAACGCAAACCTAAAAATGATACCGTAGCAAGACACCTCATACTTACACCTCCATACCAGCAAACATAGAATCCGGATGCATAAAACGCTCAACTGGGGCCATAGCATCCCAACGGTTAGATAGATCAGCACACACATCAGAACGCAAAGAATCAAGCTGCTGCTTCTGAGCTTCTGAAAGCTTCGGAAGAGTCTGATAATCAATCGCATAAGACAACCGAGTTAAAAAATCATACACCATTTCCATTTGATCAAAATTCATAAATACACTCCTTTCACACTACAATACAAACAAAATTCTTCACAACAAAAGCCAGATGTGATAAAATAGAACGATACCCAGATAAACCAGAGATGAAACTTTTATAAAACTTTTATTAACTTAGGCCTTAATCATAACACACTTTGCGTAAAGTATGCAATATGCACTTTACACAAAGTATCTAAGGGGGGATTATACACTTTGCACAAAGAGTTCAACAAAACAAAATATGATAACGAATATATCAAAAAAAATATGGATAGAATTTCTTTAACCGTACCTAAAGGCCAAAAAGAAATCATCCGAAAACATGCCGAAGCCCAAGGCATGAAACTCAACACCTACATCAAGCATCTAATTGACAAAGATTTATCAGGTGGGGGGGGGACTAGCTGATACAGTTCTTATGATACAGCATGAAGTTTTAAAAACTGCATGACATCCTCCGGCACCTCACCTTTCTTGAAATGATAATACTGGACTTCCCCCTCCGGCGAAAGGGCCGTAGAAGAGTAAGACGCCGCCTGGTAAAGCTGGATCGAGAGCGCATCCCTCTGCTGAGGGGACATTTTGCACCGCATCGGCACCGGAGCGGAGACATTTCTGGATGCCCAATAGCGACGCTTACCTGCAGAAACTGCACATAAGTCTTTCGTGATATACTTTGAGATATACCGGGACGCCGCATCCGGATTCACGACGATCAGGGCCGTGGTATGGCCGTACAGGAATGAGCGGATGTTATACACGCCATCACGGAAGTGGGAGAGCTTAAGCACGCCTCCGCACTTGGAAAACAGGCCATGGAAGTGGAATGCCCCATCTTTATGGAG
>CAJUOF010000367.1 GCA_910587905.1 uncultured Lachnospiraceae bacterium | reverse complement strand
CCTTCTTAAATCCATGACAAAGACGTATGCCATAGCAGGACTTCGGCTGGGGTATGCGGTCGGCGGGAGCAAGGAACTCATGGAGGGGATGTACCGATTCAAGCCTTCCTGGAATGTGTCCGTTCCGGCCCAGGCGGCGGGGGAGGCGGCGCTCTTGGAGACCACGTACCTGGAGCAGTCGGTTCGCTATATTGAAAAAGAGCGGCGGTTTCTCCTGGAACGTCTGGAGCGGTTTCCGGTTCGGGTGTATCCGGGGGCGGCCAACTACCTGTTCTTTTTTGGCGGGCGGGAGGATTTGAGAAGGGCTTTCTTGGAACGGGGGATCCTGATCCGGGACTGCGGCAATTACCGGGGGCTCGGGGCAGGGTATTACCGGGTGGCCGTGCGGACCCATGAGGAGAATGAGAAGCTGGTTTATGCATTTGGGCAGATTTTTGGCGAAGAGAAGACGGAACAGGGAGAAGGATAAGGAGGGCGTATGGCAGCAAAGGCGATCATGATACAGGGGACCATGTCCAATGCGGGGAAGAGCCTGTTGACAGGCGGACTTCTCCGTGTCCTTAAGCAGGACGGCTATCGGGTGGCTCCTTTTAAATCTCAAAACATGGCGTTGAATTCGTTTATCACCGAGGAGGGGCTGGAGATGGGACGGGCCCAGGTCATGCAGGCGGAGGCGGCCGGAATCAAGCCTTCGGTGCGGATGAACCCGATTCTTTTAAAGCCTACGAATGACACCGGATCCCAGGTGATCGTGGGCGGAGAGGTGCGGGGGAACATGTCGGCCGGGGAGTATTTCCGGCATAAGAAGGAACTGATTCCGGACATTATGCGGGCCTACGAATCTCTTTCCGAGGAATATGATATCCTGGTCCTCGAGGGGGCGGGAAGCCCGGCGGAGATCAATTTGAAGGCGGACGACATCGTCAACATGGGCATGGCAAAGCTTGCAAAAGCGCCGGTCCTTCTGGCTGGAGACATTGACCGGGGCGGTGTGTTCGCCCAGCTTGTGGGCACCGTGGAGCTCCTCACGGAGGAAGAGCGGGCCATGGTGAAGGGCACCGTCATCAACAAATTCCGGGGGGACAAGACCATCCTGGATCCGGGAATTGCCATGCTGGAAGAGCGAATCGGGATTCCCACGGTGGGGGTGATTCCCTATCTCTCGGTGTATATTGACGACGAGGACAGCCTGACGGAGCGGTTTGACCGGAGGGAGGCAGGAGGCCTGTTGGATATCGCAGTGATTCGTCTCCCGAGGATCTCCAATTTTACGGATTTCAGGCCCTTCGAGGCCATGGAGGAGGTGAGCCTCCGGTACGTGGCTTCGGCGGGACAGCTTGGGAGCCCGGACCTCATTTTCCTCCCCGGCACGAAGAACACCATGGAGGATCTGCTCTGGATGCGTCAGAATGGCCTGGAGGCGGCGGTTCTCAAGGCGGCGGCCGACGGGACCTTGGTCATGGGAATCTGTGGCGGCTTCCAGATGCTTGGTGAGACGCTTTCCGATCCTTATGGCGTGGAGGCAGGCGGGAATCTCCGGGGCATGGGTCTTCTTCCCATGGACACGGTCTTTGAAAAGCAGAAGACCAGGACCCAGACGAGGGGGAATTTTCGGCCCGTGGACGGTGGCTTTTCCAAGCTTTCCGGCGCTCCTTTTTATGGCTATGAAATCCATATGGGAATCAGTACGCTGAAGGGGAGAGGGGCACCTTTGACGGTCCTTGAAGATTCCGGCCAGGCAGAAGGAGCTTTCGCCGGGAATGTCTGCGGCACTTATGTTCACGGAATTTTCGACGAAGAGGAAGCTGCCAGGGCGATGCTCGGACTTCTCTGCGGGAGAAAAGGAATTTCCGATGAAGCGGTACACGCTTTTGACCTTGCGGCCTACAAGGAGCGGCAGTATGATCTCCTGGCCGACGCCGTGCGGAGATCGGAAGAGCGTCGTGT
>CAJUOF010000366.1 GCA_910587905.1 uncultured Lachnospiraceae bacterium | reverse complement strand
CTTGCCCTGTGTGGGTCTGCTCCCTTGTCTTGCCTCTGGACTTCCAAATCATATTTTTTTCCGGCCGAATCCGTTCCATATGCGTCCAGGCAGATAGAGCGCGCCCCAGCCAGCCTTTTCATATCCTTCTGTGTTTCACAATCAGTAATAATTAAATCTGGTTTGTCCGTAATAATGCGTAACACAAATTCAGCCAGTGGAACATTGTCTTTGAAAAGACAGCGCATAAAATCATCATCTATCGGACGCAGTGCGCGCAAACGCTGCAAATCCTTCTGATGTTGCTGCTCTGCCACTGTCACCACCTGCTTTCCCTTTTATTTTCGTATTTCCATACTACCATAAATCTCCCGATTTTACAAGGCAGGAGCCCTCGCAGTTACTGTCAAGTAATCGTTGACAATTCGACATCTTTTTAAGCTTTGGAAATAACTGGGCCCGCCCCACATCCGGGCAGAAATCATGCGCAGGATACAGGAAATGGCTGCCATCTATGAACGTTCCGATACGGAACAGGGCAAAAAGGCAGAGGGAAAATCGGCATAGCCGAGGCCATGCCGTTTCCCGAAAATATTCCTATGTCCTTTGCAAAGAGCATGCCGCCAGGCGGATTCTCACTTCGCCTTCTTATAATAAGTATCCTGAAGGGGCATGGAGGTGCGGAACTTCCCGTCCAGCCGGTAGTAGGCGTGGGCGCAGGCGGCCCCGGTGGGGATCATGCAGAGCTCCCCGCAGCCCTTGGCGCCGAAAGCCAGCGGAATCTTTCCAGGGCCCTGAACCAGCTTCACCTCCAGCTCCGGGACCTCCGTGGCCCGCATAAGCCCCAGGGTGCCGAGCTTCGACTTGCAGTAGCCGTCCACACACTGAAACTCCTCCGTCAGGGCGTAGCCCAGTCCCATGACCATGCCGCCCTCGATCTGGCCCTCCACCGACTGAATATTCACCGGAGTGCCCACGTCATAGGCGGCGACCACCTTCTCAATCTTTCCGTTTTCGTCAGGAAGCACCACCTGCACGCCATAGCTGTAGCTCACATGGCGGACCGGATACTCCTTGTCAGAGGCAAGCCCGTCGGTCATGGGATGATATTCCCCATAATAGTCCTTCCCTTCCAGGTCCGAGAGCGTCCTCCCCACAAGATCCGCCCGAAGCTTCCCAGCCGCCACCCGCACGGCCTCCCCGGTCACCACCGTCTGACGGGAAGCAGTGCTGGTGCCGGAGTCCGGCGTATCCCTGGTGTCGGCGTCCACATGGACCACCAGAGAAGGGGCGATCCCTGTAGCCTCGCAGAGAATGGTCTCGCACATGACGGCGATCCCCTGCCCCATACAGGCCGCCGAAGTAAACACAAAGACCTTTCCCTCCCGGACCTCCAGCCGGCACCGGCCGCTGTCCACAATGCCGACCCCCTTGCCGCTGTTCTTCCAGCCGAGGGCAATGCCCGCCCTGGGACTTGATTCATAAACCTCCTTCACCGCTTCCAGACACTGGACGGCCCCCGTGCTCTCGTCGGCGACCTGTCCGTTGGGCAGGATCTGCCCTGGCCGGATGGCGTTCCGGTAACGGATCTCCCAGGGGGAAATACCGGCCATCTCCGCCAGCAGGTTCAGGTTCTGCTCCATGGCAAAATTACTCTGAGCCGCCCCGAAGCCCCGGAAGGCGCCGGAGACCATGTTGTTGGTGTAGACCGACATGCCAAAAATATCCACATTCTGATAATTGTAAGGCCCCGCCGCATGGGTGCAGGCACGGTCCAGCACCGGGCCGCCGAGAGAAGCATAGGCGCCCGTGTCAGCGATGATCACCGCCTTCATACCCGTCAGAATCCCGTTCTCGTCACAGCCGGTGGTGATCTCGATCTCCATGGGATGGCGCTTGGTGTGATAAGCCAGACTCTCCTGCCTGGTGAACTTCACCTTGACCGGCCTCTTCGTAAACCAGGCCATCAGAGCCGCATGGTGCTGGACACTCATGTCCTCCTTGCCGCCGAAGCCGCCGCCCACCAGCATGGAATGACACCGCACCTTCTCCCTCGGGATCTTCAACATGGCCGCAATCTCCCGCTGCTCGTCATAGACCGACTGGCCCCCCGTGTAGACCACCAGCCCGTCCGCCCCCTCCGGCAGGGCCACCGCACATTCCGGCTCCATGAAGGCGTGTTCCTGATGGGGCGTCTTGTACTTTCTTGTCACCACATATTTGGAATTCGCCAGAGCCGTTTTCACATCCCCCCGAATCAGCATGGACTTACTCATGATATTCCCGTCCTCGTGGATCAGGGGCGCATCCCCTTTTAAGGCGTCCTGGGGCGTGGTCACGGGAGCAAGCTCCGTGTAATCCACCTCCACCAGGGAGACCACCTCCTCCAGACTCTCCTTCCGGCTCACCGCCACCAGAGCCAGACAGTCCCCCACATAGCGGGTGATCCCGCCCTCCGGGATCATCACGTCCCAGTCCTTCTTCACATGGCCGGTCACATTGTCCGGCACGTCCGCCGCCAGAAGGATCCTCACGCAGTCCGGATGGGCCAGAGCCTTGCCGATGTCAATCCGGTTGATCCTGGCCCGAGGATACTTCGAGCGGACCGCCTTTGCGTGGAGCATGCCCGGAAACTCCAGATCGTCCGCATACTTCCCAGTTCCGTTGACCTTCTTCGCCGCATCCGGCCGGTTGAAACGCTCGTTCATGTGGAGCTCCTTCGGCATCTCGGGAATCCCCAGATTTTCCCGGAAAAACCTTCCCGCCATGAGGATGGCTTCCTCAATCTTTTTATACCCGGTGCAGCGGCAGATATTTCCCCGGATCGCCTTTTTGACGTCCGCTCCCGTCGGCTCCGGATTCACGTCCAGAAGAGCCTTGGCACAGAGGACCATGCCCGGAATGCAGAAGCCGCACTGGACCGCCCCGGCCGCCCCGAAGCAGTACTCGTAGACCGCCTTCTCCCGCTCGCTTAAGCCCTCCACGGTGAGAATGGACTTGCCTGCGAATTTGGACACCTTCTGGACACAGGCCTTCACCGCCTTCCCGTCCACCAGGACCGTGCAGGTGCCGCAGGCCCCCTCGCTGCAGCCGTCCTTGGCCGAAGTGATCTTTAAGTCGTCCCTCAGAAAAGACAGCAGCTTTTGATCAGATTCCGAATAAACCGTTTTTCCGTTTACATTCAGTTCAAACATCCGTGATTCCTCCCTGCAAAATGCTTCCCACAAAATTTCCCTTATCCCTTGCAAAAATCCCAATGGCGTGAGATAATCGGTATGTTTCCCGTACAGAAAACAAAAGGAGAAGCCTTATGTCATCCAACATCCTTGATTCCTATAAAATTCTCGTGGACTTCCTCGGAAAGGCCCTGGGGCCGGATTACGAGATCGTTCTCCACGACATCACGGCAGAGCACAGCCAGATCGTCGCCATCGCCAACAGCCACATCAGCGACCGGGCCGTGGGAAGCCCCACCACCGACGCCGCCCTCCAGACCCTGGCCACCGGCTCCTATAAGACCAACGATTACCTCTTCGACTATCCGGTGGAGACCGGGGACGGCCGGACCCTCAGGGCCTCCACCCTCTTCATCAAAGACGGGGAGGGCAACCCGGTGGGCCTTCTGGGCATCAATTTTGACGACAGCCGCTACAAGGAGCTGTCAGAAAAGCTCCTCCACACCCTCCACCCGGAAGCCTTCTTAAAAACCCTTCCGCCCAGAGAGCGTCCCGCCGGGGAGCCGGACGTCCGGCGGGAAAAGCCCGATTCCCTCACGGAGGGCTTCTCCATCGACACGGCCTCCCTCATGCAGAAAATGCTGGACAGCGTGACCGCCTCCCTGTCCATGCCGGTCGACCGGCTGAACCAGTCCGAGAAAAAGGACATCGTCCAGAAGCTTCAGGAGCGGGGCATGTTCCAGCTCAAAGGCGGGATCTCCTTTGTGGCCAAGCATCTCTCCTGCTCCCCGGCTACCGTCTACCGCTATCTGGGCGAACTGGAGGCCTGACAGGCGGCCGGCCATAGGGCCTGCCCCGTTTAAGCCCCCTGCCGTCCTGTCACAAAGTCCGCCAGTCATTTTGTCATAGGATTTCTATCATCTTGGGCGCTCCCGCCCTCAGATACCTTCCCCCATACTCTTTCACGATCTGTCCGTCACGGGCCGCAAGCTCCCCCCGGAGATAGACGGCCTTCGCTCTGCCCGTAAGGGCCATGCCCGCAAAGGGAGAATAGCCGACGGCAGACAATCCGGCAGACAAAACCCGTTCCTCTTCCGGATCCCAGATCACCAGATCCGCATCGCTTCCCGGTGCGATCACCCCCTTCTTCGGGTAAAGGCCGTAAAGCTTCGCTGGATTTTCCGCCAGATACCGGCACATCTGCCCTTCCGAGAGCCGTCCCGCCCCCACGCCGAAGTGCCAGATCAGGGCCGGCCTCTCCTCCGCCCCCGGCATGCCGCAGGGCGTTCTGGAAAAATCCTCCCTCCCCATCTCCTTCTGCTCCTCCGTGAAACTACAATGGTCCGTGGCAATGGTCTGGATCCCGCCCCCCGCAAGAGCCTTCCAGAGGACCTCCTGATCCTTCTTCCCACGAAGGGGCGGAGCGATCATATACTTTCTGGCATCCGGGGCAGGAAGCCCGTAACGGCTCTCGTCCAGAAGCAGGTACTGGGGACAGGTTTCCACCAATACCTTCTGCCCCCGCTCCCTGGCCCGCTTCACCTCCTGCCAGCCCTCCGCAGAGCTCAAATGGACGATCACGACCGGTGTGTCCACACAGGCGGCGATCCTTAGCACCCGGCTCACCGCCTCCGCTTCCGCCAGAGCCGGGCGGGTCCCGGGATAATCCGAGACCTCCCGTCTGCTTCCCTTCTCCCGGAGCACCTCCAGAAGACGGGCGTCGATGATCCCCTTATTCTCACAGTGGATCCCGGCAATCCCACCAAGTTCTTTGAGCCTTGTGAGGATCTCGTAGATGGCCTGATCGTCCACCACCATGCCGTCATAGGTGGTATAGAGCTTGAAGGAACGGATTCCCTCCGCCGTGACCTTAAAAAGCTCCTCCCTCACAGACGGGTTCCAGTCCGACAAGGCAAGGTGGAAGGCATAGTCGCAGTGGCTTCTCCCGTCCGCCTTCTGGTGCCAGTGGCGGAGAGCCCAGACAAGGCTCTCCCCCCGGTTCTGGGTGGCAAAATCCACGATACAGGTGGTGCCTCCGGCCAGCTCCGCCCTGGTTCCCCGGTCAAAATCATCGGCCGTCACCGTGCCCGACACCTCCAGCGCCATGTGGGTGTGGCCGTCGATGAACCCCGGAAACAGGTACTTTCCGGAAATGTCCACCCGCTCGGCCTCCTCCGCCCTAAGATGTTCCCCCACCGCAAGGATCTTCTCCCCCTCCGTGAGGACGTCCACGGCCTTCACTCCGTCCCCGAAGACCACCAGCCCGCCGAAAAACAATCGTTTCCCCATCGCTTTCCCCTCCGAACGCTCAGACCTCCAGCAAATAGGAGTAGTCTCCGCACACCGTTTCCATCAGCTTCCCAAGTCCGCTCTCCAGACGGCTCTCCTGTCCCTTCTCCCAGGTGAATCCCTCCCCGAGATAGCGGACCTTGCAGAGAACCCGCTCTCTATCCAGCACCACAAAACCCTGATTCTTGCTCTTAGCCATGTCCGTCTCATTGGCAAAGAGGGTAAACTTATCCAGATAGGGGGCGCTGGCGTAGGGACAGAAGCTTTTACAGTTCCCGCACTCATTGCACATATAATCCACATGGAGGATCTGCGTCTGGGAAAGTCCCGGCACCCGCACCGCCACATTGGCCCGGTTGGGACAGACGTCCGCACAGTTTTCACAGACCGTAGAACAGCCCAGGCACCTTCCCGTGTCCACCCCGGCCTTCGGTTCCGCCAGGATCCCCTTCCGGTCACGGATGGTCTTCTCATCCGCAGCCTCGCTCCTGTCCCCGGACACGGCCTTCCCGAGGATGGCCTCCGCCGCCTTCATGGCGTTCGCCATGGCCTTCACCACCAGGGACGGGCCGAAAAGACCGTCGCCGATCACGTAAACGCCGGCTCTGCTGCACTCCAGGGTGTCACTGACCAGAGGACGGCCCTTCCCGTCCACGGCAATGCCGTTGGCCTCATAGTAATCCGTGGGCACCTTCTCGCCCAGGGCGGCGATCACCGTGTCCGCAGGGACCGATTCCTGATTTCCCGTGGGAACCACGCCGGCTCTCCCGGAAGCGTCCGCCTCCCCGAGGGCCATCCGGTCACAGAGGAGCGCTCCCTCCGCCAGAGAGACGGGGGCCAGAAGCTCCTTAAACTCCACGCCGTCCTCCAGGGCGAGGGCGAGTTCCTGCTCATCCGCCGACATGTACCGCTTCGTCCTCCGGTAGACCAGAAAGACATGCTCCACGCCCTTGCACCGTTTAGCCGCCCTGGCCGTGTCCATGGCCGTATTTCCGCCGCCGATCACCACCACGTTCCTGCCCAGATTCAGTTCTCCCTTGGTCTCATTGAACTTCTCTAAAAAGTCCAACGCATTTAAGGCCCTCCCGCCGGCAAGGGCAAGCGCACTCCGCTTGTAGGCGCCCACCGCCAGGACCACATGGTCATATTCCTTTTGCAGGATATCTACCGCAGGAGCCCCCGCCCCGCACCGGATGTCCACGCCAAGCCGCTCCAACAGGGAGGCGTCCTTCCCAATGACCGCATCGTCGATCCGAAAATCCGGGATCACCGAAGACACAATGCCCCCCAGCCGTTCCCGTTTCTCAAAGAGGGTGACCTTCACGCCCTCCCTGGCCAGATAGAAAGCCGCCGCCATGCCGGCAGGACCGCCGCCCACCACGGCCGCCGTTCCCCCGGCCGTCTGTCCGGGCTTCACTTTCCCAAAGACCTTCTAGATCGGAAGAGCGT
>CAJUOF010000365.1 GCA_910587905.1 uncultured Lachnospiraceae bacterium | reverse complement strand
GGCCATCTTCGGGGAGCTGGGCGAATATGGGCAAGAGTTTGACTGGGAGCCAGAATCTTCTTATGTAGATCATCTTCTGAATGAACAGGAGGCTCTGGGAGAAACAGAGCCCCCTGCGATCAAACCGAAAATAGACTACACCCAGTGGCAATCAGATCGAAAAGCCCTTCTGATGGATTTGCAAAAATTGAAAGCAGAGAAAGTCATCATTCCTGTACAACTCGGAAGTACACCTAAAATATCGCTTCCATATATCACAAACTCTCCTTCCGCCCCGCCCAAGAAAAAAAGCAAATCCTCCGGCTCCGCAAGCGCCCTCGGCACCCTGGGGACGAAGAGCGGGAAGACGACGTTGGTCGGAGAGCTGGGGCGGGAGATCGTCGTGGACTCCCGGACGGGGAAATGGCGCACGGTGGGGGACAACGGGGCCGAGTTCGTCTACCTTCCGGCGGGGGCGATCGTCTTCAACCACGCCCAGTCGGAGGCCCTTTTGGAGCGGGGATGGGTGAACAGCCGGGGCACGGCCCTGGCCGGAGGAACGCTGCTGCCGGACCGGATCTCCATTTCCAATGCCAGAGACAACACCGAGAAGGCCCGGGCCGCCAGGATGGAGATCGCCTCCCTCACCGCAGACTCCCTCGCCGGAAACATGACGAAGGCCGCTGCCGCCGCCGGAGAGTTTAACGATGCCATGAACTGGGCCGAGGTCCGGCTGGACCGCATCGACACCCTCTTCGGATGGCTGAAAAAGGACATTGAGAACACGGCCGACAACCTGTCCGCCGCCCAGACCATCGGCGAGCTGAACGACGCCATCCGGGCGGGGACAGATTATGCCCGCACGCTGAACGAGGCCGCCGCCGGCTACATGCAGTACGCCCGGTCCGTGGGCCTGCCTGCGGAATATGCGGACCGCATCCACCGGGGCGCCATGGACATTCAGACCATAAACGACGAAACCCTGAAAAAGCAGATCGACGAGTACACCAAATGGTATGAAAAGGCCGTCTCCTGCTACGACAAAGTCCGAAGCTTAAACAGCGAGATCAAAAAGCTGCAGTTACAAAAGCTGGACGTCGTGGTCGACTGGGCCGATTCCCGGATTGATTACCAGAAGGCCCTGGAGACACGAATGCAGGCCTATATGGATCTGGCCGATGCCGGCGGGATCGATAAGAGCCAGTCCCAGTACCGATACATGATTGACCGACAAGCCACCATCCGAGGCAAGATGGAAACGGAGCTTTCCAGACTGAAAGAAGAATTTCAATCCCTGATGAATCAAGGCGTGATCCAGAAATATTCGGAAGAATGGCACACCTGGATGTCGGACATCTATAAACTGGATGCCGCCATTGTTGACACGGACACCGCCATTGAAAAGCTGCAGAAGGAAAGCCGGGAACTGGACTGGGAGAAGTTTGACCGGGGGATCGACGTGCTCTCCCGCATGGACGAGGAACTCTCCGCCGTCTCCGGCCTCTATGAGGATTCCATGCTGTTTGGGGAGGACGGGACCATGACCGCCTCCGGCCTCTCGGCCGCCGCCATCTACGGCCAGCAGGCAGAGCTTGCCGCCGTCAAGGCCAACCAGTATTCGGAGGCCATGAAAAAGCTGCGCAGGGAGCTCTCAAACGGGAGCCTGTCCCAGAAGGAGTATAACGAGCAGGTGGCCGAATTCGCCAAGCTGCAGCAGGGCGCCGCAAAGGAGGTCAAGGAATACCGGGACCGGCTGGTCTCCCTGATCTCCGAGGGGATCCAGAAGGAGACGGAGGCCTACCGAAAGCTAAACGATACCAGAAAAGAGGCCCTCAGTACCCAGAAGGAGGCGGACAGCTACAAGAAGCAGGTGGCGGAAAAATCCTCCGCCGTCTCCGACCTGGAGGCGGAGTACGCATCCCTTGTCGGCGTGAGCGGCCGCAGCGCCCAGGCGAGGCGGGAACAGCTCCTAAAGGAGATCGACGATGCGAAGACGGAGCTTATAGAGCTTCAGGAGGACCACGCTTACGAAGAACAGCTCAAATACCTGGACCGGGATTCGGAGGCCTTCGAAACCTCCCAGAACGCAAAAGCAGAGCTTTTGAAGACGGACCTGAACGCCCAGAACGCCGCCATCTCGGAGCTTCTCTCCGATGCGGTGACCCACTCCGGCGAGGTCCTGTCCGACATCCGCCGCATGACGGCCAATTACGGGATGGAGCTCAAAGACACCCTCGCCCTGCCCTGGCAGAGCGCCTCCTCCGCCATGAAGGAATACCTGGTCATCCTGAATTCCATGGGGATCGGCATCGGAAACGTGAGCGGAAGCTCCGCCTACCGGCCTGATTACAATCAGTCTATCGGCACCAGCAACTACAGCAACGCCCCCGGCGCCGTGAATTCCTTCCTGGAGGACGAGGTCTGGAAATCCATCCAGCACGCCCTTGCGACGGGCGGGCGGTACGCCTCCGGTTCCAGGCATGTCCCGAGGGGACTGCACCTCACCAACGAGTCCGGACTGGAGGCCATCCTGACCAGGGAGGGGCTTCTCACTCCCTTCGTGGGCACGGGAACCGTCTTTAACGCCGGGGCCACCGACGTGCTCTACCGCTTCGCCAACGCCCCGGAACGCTTCCTCGGATGCTTCTTCAAACCGACGAACATTTCGGCTCCCGTCCCCGGCCCTGCCGTAAACCTCCACTACGACAGCCTCATCACCGTGAACGGGGACGTGATCGAGGACACCATCCCCAGTCTGTCCCAGATTGTGGCCGGCGCAGTCCCCGCAGTCAAGCAGGACCTGAAAAAGGAACTCATGCTTCTTGGAAAAACCGTAAACCTATACCGATAATTTTTTATACCAGGGAATTGCGCCCAAAATTTGATCAGGGCTCTGACGATTGCTTCCAGGAAAAGCCCTCTGCGCCGTGGAAACGAGACCATGGAAAACAGGAGGGCCTGGTCCCTTCTGTTTTCTGCGCTTATGGGCTCGTTGGAGCGTTTGGCGCAGCAGGCTTTGGATGGAATCAATCGTCAGAGCCCGTCCCGCAATTTCATGTTCCGCAATTACCTGTGTACCAAATAAAATGAAAAGGAGGGACTTACTATGTCCTTATTATTTTGCGACGACTTCCTCTTCCGTGGAAGGCGGATGTCGGATTTCGGCCTGGTGAACGCCACCTTTGACGACCTGGGCCTTTCCCCAAAGGAGATCGGCCTCAAAAAGACGCTCCACACGGCCAGAACCGGGTCCGGCCCGGTCACGGAACTCTACGGCGTCTCCTACGACGGCCCCCTGGTCTTCGAGGGGATCCTCATGCGGGACGGGGCCGCCCCCATCCCCATGGAAACCTTCCGGGAGGTGGTCCGCTGGCTCACGGCCGATTCCTACGAACGGCTCCACGTGTCAAACCAGTTCTGCGAGGGCACCTATTTCAACTGCGTGTTTTCCGACATCCGCCTCTACGAGAACCAGGGGCTCCCCATCGGCATCGCCGTCGAGGTCACCTGCGACGCCCCCTACGCCTGGGAGGAGCTCTCGGTGACGGGGACCTCCCCCATGACCGTGACCGTGCAGACGGACGACCTGTTAAACCAGGTGCGTCCCCGGTTCCGCTTCACCTGTGAGACCTCCGGGCCGGCGGCGATCTTCAACGAGACGACGGGAGAACGTCTGTGCCTTGACGACATGCTGGCGGGGGAGACCTGCACGGTGGACACCCGCCGCTATCTCGTGATCTCCGACCTTCCGGACCGGAATTATTACTCCAGCTTCAACCGGGTCTGGCCTTCCCTGGCCCCCGGCGAGAACGTCGTCTCCTTCACGGGATTTCCTTCCCTGGAGATCACCGCAGCGCTTCCGAGAAAGGTGGGATACTGATATGCTCATCAACATGCGGCAGTTAAAAGACCTGCACCTCAAAAAATTTTACCTGGCTAACCCGGACAGGACGCTGCTCGGCGTCCTCCCGGATCCGGCCGAAAAACACGGCACCTTCCGGCTGACGCCCTACAGCGAGATCACCTTCTCCCTGGAGCGGACGGCGGATAATGCGGCCATGTACGACGGGCTCACGAAGCTTGGGAAGGTTCTCGTCGAGGACGTCGGCTGGTTCATCCTGGAGGAGCCGGACGTCACCTCCGACGGAAGGACCGAGACCAAGCGCTGCACCATGTACTCGGAGGAGTACGAGCTTGCCGGGCGCATGCTGCGGAATTTTTACCTGAACACCAATGATCCCGGAAGCGTCGGCTCGGCGGAGGACGGCTTCGTCACCTTCTACGACGCAGAGCGTCCCTCCCGAAGCGCCCTCCACCTGGTCCTGGAAAAATTCCCGGACTGGACCGTGGGCTATGTCCATCCGCTTCTGGCAAACCGGAAGGCCATCGGCTCATTCTCCGTGGACGAGCAGGACGTCTACAGCTTCCTCACCGAGGACCTCGCCAAGGCCGTCTCCTGCCTCTTCCTCTTCGACATCAGGGACCACACCGTGAGCGCCTGGCCCTGGGAGCATTTCGGCGAGACCTGCGACGTCTACCTCTCCCACGACTCCCTGGTGGAAGCGCTGGACTGTTCCCCCGTGGACGAGAGCTCCATGGTAACGGCCCTCTTCGTGGAGGGGGCCGACGGCCTTTCCATCCGGGAGGTCAACTGCGGCTTCGACGAGCTCTACGACCTCTCCTATTATTATGACAAAATGCCAAAGAGCCTGCGGCAGGCCTGGGAGGACTGGCTGGCCCGTAAGAATGAGCGCACGGAGGAATACCGGCAGGCGATTCTCGCCTACACCGACGCCACGGACCATGCGGCCGCCCTCCGGAACCTGCTTCCGGAGGACACGAAAAGCGAACGGCCCGCCGACTATGGCATCGCCGCCCTGGAGACCAAGCTCTCCAACGTAAAGGGCTCCATCTCCAACTACCAGGAGATGGGCTTCGACGACCCGAAACACAGCCGTTACCCGGAATACCGAAAGCTCCTGGAAAAGCGGGACGGCATTCTGGCGGAAAAGAATGCGAAGGAAGCCAGACGGCAGGCATTCCTGGACGCCGCCGAAGCCGAAAAGCAAAAGCTGGAGGAAATCGCCGCTTTCGTCTCCTGGGAGCAAAACTTTGACGAGGACCAGAGGAAGCTCCTCTCCCATTACCTTAGGGAAGGGACCTACACCAACGACACCTTCCTGACCACGTCCCTCTTCACCTACGAGCAGACCGTGCAGAAGAAGTGGGAATTGAAGGAATACGCCCTCGACCGGCTCTCGGAGATGGCGAGGCCCCAGTATTCCGTCTCCACCACCCTCTCCAACCTGGCCCAGTTAAAGGCCTATGAGTCGGTGCTGGAAAAAATGAGTCTGGGCCACAAGATCACGGTCCTCTTCCGGGAATTTGCGGACATTCCCCTCCGCCTCCTCTCCGTCGCCCTGGATTTTGACAACATCTCCAGCCTCTCCGTGGAGTACAGCAACGGGACCAGGAGCCGGAACGGCATCTCCGACCTGGCCTACCTGCTGGACAATGACTCCGGCCGTGGGGGCGGCTCTTCCGGCAGGCGCAGTTCCTCCCCGGGCGGTTCCTGGAGCGGGGACTCCGGGGAATACGTCACCAGGGAGGAACTCCGCTCCCAGCTTTTCAACCTGTCCCTCCAGGAGAAAGGGGGCCTGTCCCTCTCCTCCCAGGACATCGCCTGCCTGACGGATCTGATCGGCGGCAGGTTCAACACTCTGGACGGAAATTTCCTGATCACAAAGACCTTGGAGGCGGACGAGGCCTCCATCGGCCGGCTGACCACGGGCATCCTGCAGAGCGGCTACGGGGAGATCGAACGGCTCGTCAGCGAACACGCCTCCCTCAAGAAGCTGGTAAACGACACGGCCGACATCCGCTCCCTCCTCGCCGGAAACGCCGGGATCGGAGAACTCCAGGCCATCCGCCTCACCGCCGCCAACACGGTCATCGACGAGGCGGTCATCCGGGACCTGATCGCCGCAAAGATCTCCGTGGGCGACCTTCTTGCCCAGACGGCCGTCAGCGAGGAGATCATTCTGATCTCCAGGGACCAGAAACCGGTGATCTCCTTCAAGGACGGAACCCAGCAATTCTATGACGCCGAGGGAAACGTGCGCATCCAGATCGGGCAGGACGGCCAGGGCGCCTTTCGCTTCGTCCTTTATGACCAGACCGGCTCCGGGATCCTCATGGACGCCGACGGGATTCGGGAGTCCGCCATCGCCGACGGACTCATCAAGACGGACATGCTGGCGAATAAGGCCGTCACGGAGGACAAGCTGGACAAATCCAACATCCGGGAGTGGACCGACGACGACGGAGGCAAGGTCTTCGACGTATCCAAGCTGTATTACGGCAGCGACCGCTTCGAGGTCTCCTATTCCGGCGTCCGAAAAGCCCTGGACGACACGGTTTCCTCCGTCTCGGCCATCGCTCTCAAGGTGGACGAAAACGCCGGGCTGATCTCCCAGAAAGTGTCCCTCTCCAATCTCAAATCTGCCGTGGATACCGTCTACGGGGCAGACACGGTGGAAACCCTTCGGGACCGGCTCTCGGAGCACACGGTATCCCTTTCCGGCATCACCTCCAGAGTCTCCCAGATGGAAAGCTCCTTCGGGGAGGAGGTCGGGACCCTCGCCACAAAGCTGTCCCTGTTGGAACAGGATGCGGAGGGCTTTCAGACCACGGTCGAGTCCAAATTCCTCGCTGCCGGCGAATCCCTGGACGCCGTCCGCTCCATGGCCGTGCAGAACGCCGACCGCTTCTCCTGGCTGGTGGACTCCGGCACCTCTGCCTCCGACTTTACGATCACGGACCGCCTGGCCGAACTGACCGCCGACCACATCAACTTAAAGGGTCTGGTCACCTTCCAGGCGCTTGACGCCTCCCTCCGGCAGCAGATCGAAGACGGAAACAATGCCTTTGCCTGGACAAGCGCCAACGGCGGCAACGCAGAGGCCCTGAGGAGCATGGTCCTCAAGTGGACAGAGGGCGCCGTCAGCGACACCACCCTCATCCAAGGCGGATGGATCGCCGCCAATACGATTACGGCAGATAAGCTTGCGGCGGGAACGATCACGGCCAACGAACTCGCCGCAAACTCCGTCACTGCCAATAAACTTGCCGCCGGCAGCATCACCGCCGACAAGCTTGCGGCAAACTCCGTCACTGCCGCAAAAATCGCCACAGGGGCCATCACGGCGGATAAAATCGCCACAGGCACCATCACGGCGGACAAGATCAATGTCGCCAATCTTTTCTCCAAAAATATCACCGCCACCGGAACCATCAGCGGGATTAACCTGAATGGGGCGAAAGGTTCTTTCATCGGTGATGTAACAGCAAATACCTTTAGAGTAAATTCTCAAATACAGTTTTACTTGCAAGATTATTCCAAAGGATACGTCCCTGCCATTAAAATCATTCCTTATGATAATACTTTGAACAGACAATACTACCGATTGCAGGTAGGCACCTACGAAACAGCCATCAAAACCGTCGACATTGTTACCCATGTCCTGAGCGGCGTACATATTCCTTGCGATTTGAGTGTATCTTATGGCATCAGCGCTCAAACAATACAAGGTACAACTCTATTAGCCAACGGCGATATTTGGCTTGGAGCAAGAGGAACCTACTTAAGCACTGTTCTCGACAGATTATCCGGCGTAAACGGTGTCCGGATCAAGGGAGGAACAACTGTAAAAACAGTCTCTACCAATACATCTGTCGCCATGTTTTCCAATGCAAACCTGAACTCCATATTTGGAGTGGGCAATTCCAATCCCGAAAACACCATTGTCCTTTTTGCAAACGGTGACGGTAATGCTCAAAGTGTCCATATTGAAGGTAGTACCCATATGGGCAATAATTGGTACGCCGTAACAAACAAATCCATGGCTGCCGGACCGATCCGCATCAACTGGGTTGCGATCTATTTTGGATAATCAGATTTTTTAACTTTCAAAGGAGGACTTTCCATGAAATATGAAGAAATTTATTTGATCAATGAACGGCTGACGGCCGTCACGGACTCTCTGATGCAGAAGAAGCTGCCGATGAAACTGACCCTGCCCCTCACGGACAACATCCGGCAGATTTCCGCCGCAATGTCCGACTGGAGGGAGCGCTACACCACGCTGCTGGAGCGTTATGCCAAAAAGGAGGAGGACGGCTCCTACGACGTTCTCCCGGAGTTTCAGGAGGAATACACCGACGAGGTGAGCTCCCTGATGGATTACGAGTTAAAGGAATCCGCCGTCAATCTGTCCAAAATCCCGAAATCGCTGTTGGATTACGACGACTCCCGGTTTGACCCGTTGACGGCAAAGGAACTTTTGAGCATTCAGTTCATGATTGACGGGGAGACGGTGACGGACAAGGAAGCTCCCTGAATCTCATTCCCGGAGATTTTTCATCTCAGTCCATCTGGAATCCGAAAAAGGTTCCAGATGGACCGGGACAAAGATCAAAGAAATTTATCTTCATCGCCTGAATGGACTCCAGAAGAAATTCCGGCAGACCACACTCCAAATAGCTTTTATCCTTTGGAAGTCCTGTTCCGTCGTCGTAAAATAATGACAATTCTTCCCTCTGCTTCATTGCCGTCTCATGCACCTCACTTTTTCTTCACTACTCCCCGTGTCAGGACTCGTTTTCCGGCTTTAAGGAAATCCACATGGCAGGGCGGACGCCTTTTCTCTCTTTCACATCTTCCTCTTCAATTGAACCCCAGTATTGAACGATCAAGGCTGTTTTTCCATTTTTATCTGTCGTCCTCAACCACCACTGCGTCATCCCCCTGGTATGATAATGCCCATTGTCATCATCATTTACCAATTGGGTTCCCTCCCCTTTTCGATCCCATTCGGAAAGAAAATATGTATCAGCCTCTTCTTCAGAAAGTAAAAATAATTTGTCTTTAACACTGCCTTCAACCGTTTTTTCCTCATCCAAATAATCTCCACTTTCTATAGCCGTCTCCAAAATATAAGACTGCTCATGCTCATCAAAAACAGATTCCATAAATCCTTGATTGAGCCATCGGCGAAGAGAACAATTTTCCCAAGTGACGATTCCTTTATCAATTTCCAAATCCTTTGTATCTCCGCTCAACGCAAATGTGGTGTAGTCTGAATCATAGGGTATCCCGTCTAAAACATATCTGCTAATCACCAAAATCCGTTCCTCTTCTTTTTCAAGAATCCGCCACTCAATGTTTTCCGGACCGTTCCATTTTATATTGTCTTGCTCACAAGCCCCTAAGTAAATGGAGTCTCCCACTGACACCGACTGGAATATCTGCAGCATTTTTTCCTGGCTGTCTCCGTAATATCCCGACTCCCGAAAGGCGGCAGTAGCTTCTTTATACTGTCCTTCTTCCATAAAGCCTTCTGCCAGATAATATTGATTAACCACATTTAATTGTTCCATTCTTTCCAGCAGTTCTTGGCACTCCTCATAGTCCTCCTGGTCCACATCCGCATATACCCGGTCAGCCTCCTTATATTCTCCCGCATCTACCAATGCTTCCATATCACCATATATGTTGCCAAGCTGCGCTTTTTTTAGTTTTTTCGGACTATCCCTATACTCCTTTAACTCTCGAAATTCATCATACGCTTCCCTGTACTTCTCTGCTTCCAGTAAAACCGTTGCATTCCGGTATTTGCTATACAAATAATTTTCCGGACTATCCTTATAATCCCCCAATCCCTCAAACAGTTCGATAGCCTCGTCGTATTCCCCGGCTTCCATAAGGCTCACCGCCTTCTGGTAACGGTTCGCCGTGACGATCTTGCTCACGGCCACAATAGCGGCCATGCAGGCACAGGCAAGGACAGCCGCAAAGATCAGAGTCCTCTTTTTCTTTTTGGCCTCCGCCCGCTCCTCTTCCTCCTGCCGGCGTTTCCGTTCCGCCTCCTCTTTCTTAAGCTCTTCTATCTTTATCCTGCAAAGAGCCGCCAGCTCGTCCGCATCCTGATAGCCCGATATAGATTCAAACAACTCAAGGGCGTCCACGTAGGTGGACGAAAACGTTCCAATCATCTTACCTTTCGCAGATTTATAGACGAGATCCTTTACTTTTTCTTCGCATTCCAGTCTGCGGGCATCCGCATCCTGATAGCCCGGTATCTTCGCAAAGAGCTCTGCCGCCTCCTGATAAGCCTCTCTCGTTCCGTCGCATTCAATCAGAGCGGCAGCCTTCTGGTAGGCAGCCTCCTGCCGTTCCCGCTCGTTGCGGTCAACGATATAAGCAGTATAACCCTTCAGGGTCGAAGCCAGCTCTCCGTCGGCAAAGCGAAGGGCCTTCTGATAATTCCGGTTCTGGTCAAAGGGCATCGGCTGGTTTTTGAGCGCCTCTTCCTGGCGAACCCTAAGCTCTGCCATCAGCTTCCCCAGGTAAGCCCTCGCATTCTCCGGCTCCAGGTCCAACACCTTTTCGCAGTACTCGTCGGCGTCCGCCCACTCCCCGTCCTCCAGGAACATAAAGGCCCTCCGCAATAACGGGGCTGCACCTGCGTTTCCCGGACCGTCCTCCTGCAGGGCGGACTTCTCCTCGGATTTCGCCCCGTCGGAGGCAAGAATCTTCTTGATGCCCCGGATCAAATCCTGCATAAAGCCCAGCTTCGACATGTCCTGGGCCTGTAAATGAGAGAATTCCTCCGGCAGGTCGTAAGGGTCCATGTCCTTATAGGCCGGGATCAGCGCCTTCTTCGGATCCCTCTTGGCCAGGGCCAGGTAGCGGTTCCACTCGTTCTTCACCCAGGCCGCACGAAAGTATTCCGGCTTGGTGCCCAGGGCCACCATCACCCGTGCGCTGTTTAACGCCGCAAAAATATAAGGCTCATAGGCCGTTCCCAGCTTGTCTTCCAGGGTAATGCGGGAAAAGAACACCCGAAAGCCCTCCTGGACCAGTTGATGATACAGGTCATTGGCTAAAACGCTGTCCGGCGTGCGCTTCCCGTCGCTCCCTGTTTCTTTGTAGCAGAGAAACACGTCGAAGGGCTCTTCCTTTCCGGAAATTTCCAGAATCCCCTTCTGGAGCTCGTCGATGGCCCTCGCCTCCGCCTCGTAGACAGCCTTCTGCGCACCGTCCGCATACCGCAGGGCAGACTGGTAGTCCGCATCGGAAAAAACCGAGGCAAACTGGGTGCGGTTCACGGTGGGAACCCTCCGATGGGTCTCCGCATCCTCCACATACTCGATCCCGTAGCGGCATAAGACCAGAGACCAGTAAGCCTCCGCATCCTCCTGATCCTCACTCAAAATCTGCTCATAGATCCCCGCCGCCCGGTCATACTCGTTGTTGCGCCGGAAATGATTGGCCCGGTCGTAGAGATTCCTGCGGCGATCATTGTCCAGCCTGGGGAGCGTCTGCCTCGTCCCGCAGTATTCACAGGCCGCCACCGTTTCTTTTCCCTGGAATTCCAGAGTTCCTCCGCACATTTTACATTTAAATACAGCCATGCTCCGCTCCTTTGTAACCTTCTTCGCTCTCTGGTTCTGTCTATTTTTGCCGCCTGCAGCTTAGGTTTCGCTCATGGATCAGCGCCACGAGCGCATCCGCCGCCGCCCGAAACTCCCCGCCGGCTTCCCCCGCCGCCAGCCCGGAAAAAGCCGCCAGTTTTTCTCCGATTTCGGCCTCCATCCCGGAAAGGGCGGGGGACGATGTGGGATCGGAATACCGAAGCGCCTCATAGACCTTCTTGCAGGCCGCCCGCTTTTCCTCCGAATCCGCCTTCGCCAGAAGCGTTTCCGCCTCTGCGGTCAGCTCCCTCATCCTCAGGGTCTTCGCCTGAACCTCTTCGTCCGTGCGGCCCACGACGTTTGCCGTCACCTCAGCCTTCACCAGGGAGACCGCCGTAAAGGCAAAGACACACAGGCACAGGGCCAGGCCGGCCCAGACCGGAAAGCCGGGAACCCCCATGACCAGGCCAGCGCATGCCACGGTCAGGAGCAGCCCCCCGTAACTGACCGTGATTAACGGGATGTGATAAAACTGTTTTTGGGAATTATCGTCCCTCAGCGCCACCCAGGCACACCCATACTGTCCGACAAAGGCCAGGGTCAAAAAGACATACCCCGTCCAGAATGCGCCGTCAATGGAATTCCCGCCGCCAATGGCCCCCGGCACGATGAAGGCCAGGACCTGGAAAAGCACGAACATCACGGCCCAGGCCGCCGTATACCCTCTTCTTTTCCGGTTCATTGCACACCCTCCCGCTTCGTCCCGCATTTCGGGCAAAACTTGCCGGGACGCTCAAACACGTACCCGCAGGTTTTGCATCTGTCCTCCGTCTTCGGAACCGGCGTTCCGCATTCCTCGCAGAAAGCCGTGTCCGGGGAAAGCCTTGCGCCGCAGTTTTCGCAAAAGGCCGTCTCCTCCGAGGAATTTCCGGAAGAGCTCCCCACCGGCTGTACGGGAACTTTGACCGCAGCATCCGCCGTCGCCGCATTCACCGCTTCCCCCACGGCCCCGCCCACCAGGCCGCCGACTGCCCCGCCGACGCCCGCCATGGTGCCGAGACCCACTCCCATATTGGTAAACTGGCCGACCGCCTCGTTCTGCGCCGCCCTCTCGGCGACGTCGAAGCCCCGCTCCTGCTGGTAGGTATAGCCCTCCTGCGCCCGCTTCGCCGCCAGAGCCTTGGAGGCGATGACGGTCTTCTGGGCCTCCGTCTGAGCGTCGATCACCGCCGTCTGCTGGCGCAGCCTCGCCTCGGCCACATCCGCATACTGGCGGAAATGAAGCTCTTTGAAGGTTTCATACTGGCGCTCCCCGTCCGGCCGGACCACATTGGTCACAAAGAATCGCTCCAGGGAAACTCCGTAATCCGCAAAATCCGGGATCAACAGCCGATGGATGTTTTCAGAAAAGGAAGTCAGATGTTCGTCCAGCTCAAAAATATTGATGGCCTCGGCCTTCATGACCTGGGCGATGTAAGTCTTGACCCTTGTCATTAAAAAGGAACGAAAAAACACCCCCAATTTCTGCTGGGAGAGAAGGCTCTCCGTGCCGACCAGCTTGAGCAAAAGCTTCCTGCCGTCCTCCGCCCGAAGGCTCATCTCCCCGGAAGCCCCGATGGAAATGGGAAACCCGTAGGTCGGCTCCATGTACTGCACCTTGCTGTCCGTCCCCCATTTTACAGACATCTGTTCCGTTTTATTGATAAAATACACCTCGCAGTGGAACGGGGACTCGCCGCCCGTCACCCGGTTCAGGACCTTGCCGAGGATGGGGACGTTCTGGGTCTCCAGTGTGTACCTCCCCGGCCCGAAGGAGTCCAGCGCCTGCCCGTTCATAAAGAAAATGGCCTCCTGGCTCTCATGGACGATCAACTGGGTGAGACTGTTAAAATCCTCGCTGGGATGTTTCCAGATAAAGGTGCTGTTGTCCCCCTCATATTTGATAATTTCCGCAAGCTTCGCCATAACCATTCCTCCCCGCAATCCTTTGCTCCATCGTCAGGGCAATGCCCTGGATTTTCTGATTCTTCCTGTATTCAGTATAACATGACAGCCTCCAAAAGGACAGCTTTTTATATTTTTTATATAAGGAAGAATCTGACTCTTCCACTATAAAAAGAGCCGCCTGCTTTCACACAGACAGCTCCTCGTTTCTTTATCGATAACAGGTAATTGCGAAACGTGGAATTTCCGGGTGGATTCTGACAATTGATCCATCCAAAGCCTGCTGCGCCAACCATTCCAACGAGCCCATAAGCGCAGAAACCGATCGGGCAGGGGCCCTCCCGTTTTCCATGGTCTCGTTTCCATGGCGCAGAGGGCTTTTCCTGGATGC
>CAJUOF010000364.1 GCA_910587905.1 uncultured Lachnospiraceae bacterium | reverse complement strand
CTGGGATACGAGGTCTACATTGCACCGGAGCATACCAGGCTGGTGGTGGAGAAACTTCGGGAAATCAGCCCGAAATACGATGCGAAGCAGGTGACGGACATTCAGATTTCCGTCTGGACTCTCCCCACGGAAAAGGGCTATTATCTGATGAGCGATATTGGCTGGGCAAATCCTTACGAGGTGGGAATGACCAGGGGAATTGACTGGGAAAAGGAATTTGTGGGGAAGGAGGCACTGCTCAAGATCAAGGAGGAGGGAGCGAAACGCACCCTTTACGGTTTCACGGTGGATGAGGAGGATATCTTCATTCCCGCAAGAAATATCGGCGGCCCCGGGACTCCCGTCATGAAGGACGGAGAAGAGATCGGGCGTGTGACGAAGGTGACCTACAGCTATGTGCTTGACAAAAATATCGGCACCATGATCATCGACAACGACAAGGCAGGAATCGGTGATAAGGTGATGCTTCACGGGTTTGAGGCGGAAATTTGTGACAAGGTATTTTTCTGAGAAATGGAGAGGGACATCGATGGAATATAAGGGCTTGATTTATCATGGGGCGAAGGATTTTACCATGGAGACCTGCGAAATGCCGGAATGCGGTGAAAAGGATGTCATCCTCCGCAATGTCGTGGCCAGTGTCTGCGGTTCTGACGCAGACACCTGGCTCAATGGCGGAGAGATGCATTACTTCCCGAAGGATGTGGAGTTTGGCCATGAGGTGGCCTGCGAGGTCTTTCAGGTGGGAAAAGGCGTAAAGGATGTGAAGGTGGGAGACCGGGTAGCGCCGTTTCCGATCTGTACGACGCCAAACAGCAGAAAGGCGGGCTTCCTCGGGGGCTTTTCCGAATACATTTACTGCACCAATGCCGGCTATGAGTTTAATCTTTTCAAGCTGCCGGAGAACGTGTCTTATGAGGAGGCGGCGCTGATTGAGCCCATGAGCGTGGGGCTTCGGGCTTCGGACGTGGTTCCGGTCTCGGAAAAGACGGTGGCCCTAATTTTGGGGGCCGGATTCGTCGGCTTTGCCACGGCGGTCGGCCTGGCGGCGCGGGGGGTGCCCAGGGAGAACATCACCTTTGCGGACCAGAGTGAGTTTCGGCTCGAACTGATGGCGAAGGAGGATTTTCGGACCGTCTGCACCAAGCGGGAGGACTGGAAGGAGGAAGTGTTCCGGCAGACGGGGAGCGCCTACTGTGTCTACGGACCGGGGTCCGCTGCGGATTACATCTTTGACTGTGCGGGCAGCATTCATCCGGAAAAAGAAGAGCCGACCCTGATGGAAGAGGCGGTGAAGATGCTAAAATACGGCGGGAAGCTGATTGCCGTCGGCGTGCACCGCCGTGAGGTGCATATCAATATGCAGAAGCTGGTGTTTGGCCTGCAGCATGTCGTCTGCGGCAGCGGGGCCACGAAACCCTATTTTGAGGAGGCAATCCGGCTTCTCTCGGAGAAGCAGTTTGATTTTGCCGGCAAGGTCACGAAGACTTATCCTCACGGGGAGGCGAAACAGGCGATTATTGATGCGTGTGACGTCCATCATTATATGAAAAACCTGGTGGATTACCGCAAGTGACGGAGCGTGAAAGCGGATATTTAAAAGCAGATATTTAAAAGCAGATATTTAAAAGCAGGCATAGGAAAAACGGGTATTTGAAACGGGCATATGGAAAACGGGTATTGAAAAACGAGTATTGAAAAACGGGGGTAAGAAATGGGGAAAACCTATCGAGCGGCGATTTATCAGGACAAAGGAACGATTGACATTGTGGAGAAGCAGCTTCCGGACGTGTGCGGCGAACGTGAGGTGATCGTGAAAAATTTGATTGCCACGATTTGCGGGGCGGATTTTGCCAGCTACGTGAGGGGCGACGGCGATGCGCACATGCTCTGGTCCGGCTACGAGTTCGGACATGAGATGGTCAGCGAGGTGGCTGCGGTCGGAGACAAGGTGGAGGGCGTGGAGGTTGGAGACTGGCTGTTTCCGAACCTGGGGTACGCCCACCGGGACCACCATCGGATGGCGACGGTGGGGGGATTTTCGGAGTATCTGGTGTTTCCGGATTTTTCCTTGGAGGGAAGCTGTGCGGTGGGTTCCAAAAATCAGCCCAGTGCGTTCAAGCTGGACAAAAGCCTGGGGCTGGAAAACCTGTGCCTGATCGAACCCTTCTCCGTAGGCACGAAGGCGGCCTTCAGCCTGCAGCCGAAGGGAAAGACGGCCGTCGTCATCGGTGCCGGGATCATCGGCCTTTCCGCAGCGGTTATGTTGAAGTATTATGGCGCCGAGAAGGTCATGATTTTGGATTTTTCCGAGTTCCGGTTAAAGAATGCGGGGAACTATGGAATTTTGACCTGCAATCCGGCAAAGGAGAATCTGGATGCGAAGCTCTATGGGGAGTTCGGCGAGACTTATGCCTACGGCGGGAAAAAATGCGGGGCGAATCTGTTCATTGACTGCATCGGCATTCAGCCCAGCATTGATTATTTTGCCAAATATGCGGGATACGGAGCGACCTTAAGCATCGTGGGGACCCATGACGGGAAGGATCCCACGTTCCCGGCCAACAGCGTCTGCTTCAACCAGCAGCGTATCGTGGGCTGCGGGAGCCTGGGGATGGACCGGTGCGTGGAGGATATCTGCGGCCTGATTAGGGGCGGGGTCGACCTTGCGCCGCTGATCACCCGGAGATATCCCTTGGAAAAGATCGGGGAGGCCATGGAGATTTTGAAGGATACGGAGGCCACCCAGAAGGTGGCGATCGTTTATGGGGGTGAGGAAGCATGAGGGAAGTGACGGTCATTACCGGCGGAGCCGGAGGAATGGGCTTTGCCACGGCAAATGTATTCGGACATCAGGGGCAGATGATTTTTCTTTGTGACATCAAAGAGGAGGCTTTAAAGGCGTCCGCAAAGATTCTGGAACGGCAGAATATGGAGGTTCAATATGCGGTTTTAGATGTGTCGGACGAAGCGCAGGTGAAGGAGGCGGCGGCAAGGGCCGCGGAGCTTGGAAAAATTAAAAATGTGATCAACACGGCGGGACTCTCTCCTATTCTGGTGGCAGATATGGGGGAGGAAGCAGGAGCAGAGGCGATTATGAAGGTCAATGCCATGGGTACGATTCACATGGTTGAAGCCTTCTACCCGTTGCTTTCGTCAGGGACATCCATGGTGCTTTTTACATCCTCCGCAGTGTACAATATGCCGGTGGCGCCGGAGCCGATCCAACAGGTATTGACCAGCGTGGCAACGGACCGGGAACATATTTTTGAGAAGCTCATGACCTTGGCGGCAGGCACAGGGCGGGCTTACATGTTCAGCAAGATGTTTGTGAGAGAGTATGTAAAAATGAATGCCGGACGTTTCGGTCACAAGGGCTGCCGCCTCAATTCCATTGCGCCCGGAAGGATCGTGACGCCGATGCACCGGACCCTCATCGAAAAGGAACCGGAGCGGATTGCGGGGGAGATGGCTGAAATGCCTTTCGGACGTTACGGGAATGCCTATGAGATTGCCAATCTGATTGATTTTCTCTGTAGCTGGCGGGCGTCCTACATCCATGGGATTGATATTCTGATGGATGAGGGAACGGAGGCTTTCGTGCGGGTGCCGCAGATTCCGGATTGACCAAGAAACAAAGGAGAAATTATATGGAACTAAAAATTAATAATAAAAAGTTGTTTTTGTTCGCCGTTCTCGTGATGTGCACGGGCACCCAGTTCTTTAATTACGGCGGAAACACGGCGATGCCGCCGCTTTTGCAGTCCATAGGTGGGTATCACCTGTATTCTTTTGCGGCGGCTCTGGGCTCCGCAGGAACCATGATCACCCTCCCGGCGGTGGGAGCCGTGGGCGACAAGACGGGCCGCAGGAATATCATTCTGATTGGCGTTGCCCTGATGCTCATCGCCCGCATCGCAATCATGTTCACCTATGACCCGTATCTTTTCATGGCGGAACAGTTTATCGCCTCCGTTGGATCCGGCTGCGTGCTTTCCGCACCGTTCTCCATGATCGGCTCGATCTTTGAACGGCAGGAATCCATGAAATATTATGGCTACATTACCACCTTTAACGCGATCGGTTCCCTGACCGGTCCCGTGGCGGCCGGCGCCCTGGTGGATGCGGGGCTGGGACGGCTTCCGTTCATCCTCTGGATCCCGTTCTACGTGTTTTCAATCCTGGTGATTCTGCTCGCCTATCCCAACGTCAAAAGTGAAAAGGCGAAAAAATTTGATGTCCTCGGCCTCTTTTTGCTGGCGGGGACCGTGGTCACCTTTGTCTTCTGGACCGGCCTTTCCGGTGACGGGAAGCCCCTTCCCTGGCTCAGCGCAGGTTTACTCCTCCCGGTGGGGACCATCCTCTTTGCGGCCCTTCTGGTGAAGCACACAAACAAGGTGGAAAGCCCTGCGGTCCCCCTCCGGATGTTCAAGCTGAAACGGTTCCGCACGGCTTTCTTCTCCAATATGCTGCTGGTGGCCTTCTCCACCTG
>CAJUOF010000363.1 GCA_910587905.1 uncultured Lachnospiraceae bacterium | reverse complement strand
TGGGAGATGAGAATCACCGTTGCCCCCCGCACCCGCTCCTTAAGCGCCCTGCGAATCTGGTAATCCGTCTGGGAGTCCACCGCCGACAGCGAATCGTCAAAAACCATGATGGGGGCCTTCTGCAGGAGCATCCTTGCAATGGCCACCCGCTGTCTCTGACCGCCGGAGAGCGTCACGCCCCGTTCCCCCACAAGAGTTTCATAGCCGTCCGCAAAGCCCATGACGGCCTCGTCCACGCAGGCCGTCCTCGCCGCCTCCCGGATCTCCTCCAGGGAGGCATCCGGCACCGGGGCAGCCATATTCTCCCGGATGGTCCGGGAATAGAGGAAGGGCTCCTGGAGGACCATGCCCACCTGACGGCGGAGCCAGGTAAGGGGAAGCTCCCTGATGTCCACGCCTCCGACGGTGATCGTTCCCTCCTCCAACTCATACAGCCTGGTCAAAAGCTGGACGATGGTGCTCTTTCCGCTTCCCGTCCCGCCCAGAATACCGAAAGTCATCCCCTGGGGAACGGAAAAAGAAACGTCATGCAGCACCTGCTTCCCCCTCTCGTAGGCAAAGGAAACATGAGAAAAGGCAATGTCCATGGATTCCGGCATTCCCTGCGACGTTCCTTTCCGCATTCCTTCCGGCCGTCTGTCCGTCTCCTGCCCGGTCCTTTCGTAGGCCTCCTCCTGCCCGTGGATGATGTAGTCCACCCGCTCGAAGGAAACGCCCGCCTTACTCATGTCCGAGAGAATCCTGCCCAGGCCCCGGACCGGCCACACCAGCACCGTATTATAGGAAGCAAAGGCCACAAACTCGCCCACGGACATGTTGCCGTGAACCGCCTCCACCGCTCCCAGCACGATCACGGCCACCACCTGCAGCCCGGTGATCAGGTCCCCCACGCCCCAGTACAGGCCGGACAGGGTCCCGAGCCGAATCCACATGCGGGCGAAAACTTCGTTTTTCTCCTGGAACCGATCCATCTCAAACTGTTCCCGGCCGAAGGCCCGCACCACCCGGACGCCGGTGGCGTTCTCCTGCACCACTGTGGACAGCTCTCCCTCTGCCTCGTCCGCCTTCGTGAACCGCCTTGCGATCAGCCGGTAAAACACCGCCGAATACAGGACCACCACCGGCACGAAAAGCAGCACCACCAAGGCCAGCTTCCGGTTCATGGAGACCATGATCCCAAAGGAGATCCCCACCAGGAACACGGTCCGAAACACCTCCAGAAGCTGTGTGACCACAAAATTCCTGATCACCTCCACGTCGGAGGTGCACCGCTGAATGATGTCGCCGGTCTGGTTTTTGTCATGCCAGCTCATGGGAAGCCGCTGCACATGGACAAACAGGGCGTCCCGCATGTTTTTGGCAAAGTTTTCCCCGGCCCTGGCCGTGCAGGTGCGGGTCACAAAAGTAGCCCCTCCCGACAGCACCGCCACCGCCACGATGGAGAGGGCCAGAAGCCAGAGGTTTTCCGCCAGCCAGCCATATCCGCTTCCGCCAAGAACCTCGTCGATGCTGAAGCGGAAAATCTGCGGCGTCACCGCATTGAGCGCCGTCGTCACAAAGGACGCCGCCACCGCACAGGCGAAATACCGTTTGGACCCTTGAAAATATCGTAAGATCAGTTCTGTTTTTCTGTTCTTTTTACTCAAAATCCTCTCTCCCAGCCGTTGCTCCGTTTTGCGCCCCCTCGACGTCAGTCCGAGCCGGCTCCGTCCCGCCGAAGTCCTTCTGAACACTCCCGGCGTCCGTCCGGGCAAGTTCCGTCCCGCCGTCACGGTCGGGCCTTACAAACGCTTCCAGCAGCCGTTTCTGAACCTCCCTTGAATACAGAAGCTGTTGATAGGGAACGCCCTTCTGGCTGACCCTGTCGACCACCCGGATGCCCGCCTCCAGCCCCTGCGCCGTCGGAAGCTTCACAGACCGTCCCTCCCGCTCTTCTTCCCGGACCAATCCGTTCTGCGCAAGCCATGCGTTGATTGCGGGATAGGAAAGCTTTTTTACGTTTTCCGCACTGCAGACGCCGTTGAGCCGGTTCCGGAACTCACTGACAGAGCAGTGGTCCGTATATTCGAATTCTTCGGCATCCTCCGGCTTCAGATAAAAATCTTCCTTTTGCTCACGCCTTTTCCTTTCAGGAACCTCTCCGATCTCCCCGGCCTCTGTGTCCTCACTGGTCACAACACCGGGATTTTCCTCGAAAAAGTCTGCGATCTCCCCGAGAAACCGCTGCCCGTACTTTTCAAGCTTATTCCTTCCCACACCGGACACGGCTAACAGTTCCCTCTCATTTCCGGGGAGCCTCCGGCACATGTCGATCAATGTCTTGTCGCTAAAAATAACATAGGGCGGCACCGCTTCCTCCCTGGCGATCACAAGCCGCAGCTTTTTGAGCGCTTCAAACAGCCGGAAGCCGGCGCTGGTAAAGGAATCCGTACTCCCCGGCTTTGACTTCTTATGTCCTGCAAAAGACTCTTCCCTCTCCGCCTTTTGCACCACAATACGGGTGTCCTCACCCCTCAGCCTTGTGAAATCCCCCATTTTCAGGACACTGTATTCCCCTTCGGTTCGGACCACGTATCCTTCCGCCACCATCTGGTCGATGAGCAGGCGGATCTCATCTTCTGTCCTTCCGGACAGCGCCCCATAAGACCGGTAATCCGTCGCCCCCACCTCTCTCAGCCTGGCCCGATTTGCCCCGAGGAGCGTCCCGACCACAATGTTCTGTCCGAACCTGCCCTTTGTCTCCGCCAGACAGTTGATCACCCATTTTCCGTCGGCCGTCATGTCAACCTCTGAAAATTTCCGGTGGCAGTTGCCACAGTTGTCACAGGGAGTGCCTGTCCGCTCTCCAAAATATTCCAGGATATAGTTTCTCAGACAGGAGGTGGTCCTGCAGTAATCCTCCATCACCCGAAGTCTCCTGAGATCCCTCTGCCGAATCAATTCCGCATTCTCTTCCTCCCCTGCAAGCCCCTTGTTATCCAGAAGCAGCCGGTTGATCATGACATCCTGCGAAGAAAACAGAAGAATGCACTGCGCCCGTTCCCCGTCACGGCCCGCCCTGCCCGCCTCCTGATAATAATTTTCCATGCTCTGGGGCATGTTGTAATGAATCACAAATCGAACATTGGATTTGTCGATTCCCATACCGAAGGCATTGGTGGCCACGATCACCGGAGTTCTGTCATAGATAAAATCCTCCTGATTCTTCTTCCGCACTCCGCCGTCCATCCCCGCATGATAACCGGTCACCGGCACGCCCCGTTTAAACAGAGCCTCATACAGAGAGTCCACGTTTTTCCTCGTGGCACAGTAAATGATCCCGCTCTCGTCCGGATGCTTCTCAATATAATCCGCCACGAACCCGTCCTTTTGCTTCCCGGAAAGATGCTCCACCCGGTAATAAAGGTTCTCCCTGTCAAAGCCCGTCACGACGACATTTGGGTTCTCCAGTTTCAATACGCAGGCAATGTCCTCCTTGACCTCCTCCGTGGCCGTCGCCGTAAATGCGCTCACCACCGGCCGCCTGGGAAGACGCTCGATGAAATCCACAATTTTCAGATAACCGGGCCTGAAATCCTGCCCCCACTGGGAAATACAGTGAGCCTCGTCCACCGTGACCATAGAAATCTGCCCCTGCAGGGCGAACTGCAAAAACGCCCCGCTCTCCAGACGTTCCGGCGCCACATAGATGATCTTGTACGTTCCCCTCAAGGCCAGGCCGATGGCCTTTGAAATCTGTGTCTCCGTCAGAGAAGAATTGATAAAGGCCGCATGGATCCCCGCCTCATTTAACGACTTCACCTGATCCTGCATCAGCGAG
>CAJUOF010000362.1 GCA_910587905.1 uncultured Lachnospiraceae bacterium | reverse complement strand
TCTACCAGAGGAACCGGGACCTGCTCTACAATGCCCTGACCGAGATGGGATATTCCTGCGTGAAGCCGGAGGGGGCCTTCTATCTCTTCCCCCGCTCCCTGGAGCCGGACGCTTACGCCTTCTGCGAAAAGGCGAAGAGCCTGGATCTGCTGCTGGTGCCGGGGGATGACTTTGACTGCCCCGGCCACGTGCGGATCGCCTACTGTGTGAAGACGGAGATGATCGAGCGGTCCCTCGGGGCCTTTGAGAAGCTGGCAAAGATGTATCAATAAAGCGACCGGGTCACTGTATGGTCAGCCGGACGGTCCCCTTCGCCCTGCGGCCGGAGCAGGTGATCCGGTAGCGCCCGTCCGCTGGTATTTCCAGGGTGAAATCGCAGTTTCCGTAAAACAGGGGCTCTCCGCTTTCTGGCTCGATCTGGACATGCAATGTGCCGCCGTCGTTTTCGTGGCGGACGGCGATACGGCTGTCTTTCTCAAGATCGTATTCCAGGACGACGGGGCGGTTTAGCTGCTTGGCCTCGACGGTGAAGCCGTCTGCCTCATGGAAGACGGAGTAGACGGACCGTTTGGTGTAATAGAAGAAGGTTCCCGTGGCGACGGCCAGGGTTAGGAGCAGGAGGAAGAGGCCGACATACTTGCCTTTGGCACCGGGACATTCTGTGGACAGACGCTTTTCGTACTGGTAAAACTGCCAGGCCATGACGCCGAAGAGAGTCAGGTAGGCCATGGTCAGGATCAGGTAGATGAGGGACAGCACGTCCTGGACCTCGCTCCCGCCGCCGAAACCAACGGTCTGGGTGAAGAACTGGGGCAGGATTATGCCTGCGAAGAGGATGATGAGCGTGCGGCCCCGGTGTCTCATCACCCGCCGCATCATGTCCAGTCTGGAGGAGTCGTCGCTGAAGATTTCTTCCCGCCCTTCCCCGGGGGCGCATTTTTGGCGAAAGTAACTGTAGCCGGTGAAGTCGAGCAGGTAATCCCAGCCGCAGTCGGAAAACATCTGCACGTACCCGGCCTTGTCACGGATGCCGTCCGGGTTGTAGTCCAGGCGGTAGGACACTTCTTCCGGCTCGCAACGGTCGAAATGGTAGAAGCCGGGAAAGGTGACGTGTGACAGTTTCCAGCCTCTCCCGTGCATGGCGCTTAAGTACGCTTCCTCCTGCCGGTATTGGACGATCGTAAAAAATTTGAAAACCGTTTTTGTGCCTTTCATTTATCCCATCTCCTTCAAGTTTCTGTAGAGGCGTTCGATCCTCTTCTTTTCGATCTCCAGCACTTCTTTCCCCAATGGGGTTATGACGTACAGCTTTCGTTTCTCTTCTTCCCGGAGGAAGCGGATCAGGCCGTCTTTTTCCATCTTGGACAGGCTTCCGTACATGGTCCCGGGTGCAAGTACCAGCTCGCCCTCCGTCATCTTTTTCACTTCCTGGACGATCCCGTAGCCGTGGCCGGGCGTCTGCAGGCACAGGAGGATGTAAAAGCCGGTCTCCGTCATGGGAACGTAGACCTTTTTGATATGTGCGTCCATGTCCGACTCCTTTTTATATATCACTGCGATGTATCGTACTGCGATATATTGTATCAGGAAAAAAGAAAAAAGTCAAGGGAGGGAGATGCCTGGAAAAATTTTTGGAATTTCTGTCTTTGCAACCTGTTTGGACTATTGTTATAATATACTTTGAAAGTTCAGCGCTCCGGCGCTGAACTGTGCGAAAATGGGATCACGAAGTGATATCTTCCTCTCCCATTTTTTGCGCAACCGCCGGAGGCTCAAAATAAACCACTTTCATTCATGGTGGTATCTGCAATGCTGATATGGTGGTTTACTTTGAAAGTGTAGAGGAAAAATCATAAATATATTGATGAAATTTTAATGATATCACAGGTTTGCCGTGCTTTCCGGAATTGCTGTTATCCGACGACGTCTACGCCCAAAAGCTGTTGCCGCAACGTCCATTTTGCGGGGTTTTCTTGTATCTGCTGGGGAGGAAGGAGGCCGAAGGGCAGAGTGGAAAGTTATAATAGGGATGACCAAAATAACGCCCACGGAAACCGTGGGCGTTATTATATGAGGAGACTGTCAGTTCCGGTCGTTTAACTTCACGTATTCTTTGTGCTGCCCCACGTACTTGTAGGCGGGACGGATGATCTTGCTGGAGTTGACCAGTTCCTCGATCCGGTGGGCGCACCAGCCGGAAATCCGGGAGATGGCGAAGATCGGCGTGAACATCTCGTTGGGCAGGCCCAGCATGTTGTAGACGAAGCCGCTGTAGAAGTCCACGTTGGCGCAGATGGCCTTGTGGAGGTTCTTCTGCTCGGAGAGGAGGCGGCAGGCCAGCCGTTCGACGCTGTCATAGAGGTTGAATTCGTCGACCCGGCCTTTTTCCTCGGAGAGGGCCTCCGCGTACCGCTTGAGGATGACGCAGCGGGGGTCGGACTTGGTGTAGACCGCGTGGCCGATGCCGTAGATCAGGCCGCTCTTATCAAAAGCCTCCCGTCGCATCAGCTTTTCCAGGTATTCCCGGATGGCGTCCTCGTCCTTCCAGTCGGAGACATGCTCCTTAAGGTCGGCGAACATGTTCTGGACCTTCAGGTTGGCGCCGCCGTGCTTGAAGCCCTTTAAGGAGCCCAGGGAGGCAGTCACCGCCGAGTAGGTGTCCGTGCCGGTGGAGGATACCACGTGGGTGGTGAAGGAGGAATTGTTTCCGCCGCCGTGCTCCGCGTGGAGGACCAGGGCCACGTCCAGGACCCTCGCTTCCAGCTCCGTGTATTTTCCGTCGGGCTTGAGGAGCCGGAGGATGTTCTCCGCCGTGGAGAGGTCCGCCTTGGGATTGCGGATCACCAGGCTCTCGTCCAGGTGATAGTTGCGGTAGG
>CAJUOF010000361.1 GCA_910587905.1 uncultured Lachnospiraceae bacterium | reverse complement strand
GCAGTAGCCAGGGAAGAGGGAAAGCTCTACCAGAAGGCGGCGGAGGTTTGCGCCAGGGCGGCTTCCATGAGCGTGGGTGCGGCCCAGGATAGATGGATTGAAAGGCAGATCGACTGCGAGGGCGAGCTCCGCCACATCGTGGAGATTCTGAATCCCAGGGCGGTCAAAAACATGGAGGCGGCCGCCGAGGCAAAGAAAAAGAGCGGGACGGCCTCCGGGCGGCAGACGGAGGGAGGCACCACGGGAGGCGCTCCCGGAAACGCTTCTGGAAATGCTTCTGGAAATCCGGCAGCAGGCGGGGGCAAAGCTTCCGGGAATCCGGCGGCCGGCGGCCGGGACGAGATCAGTGAGGAGACGGTCGCATCCTGGTTCCGGGAGGCCCCGAAGACCGGGTTTGAATGCGTGGCCGGCATGGAGGGATTAAAGGCCCTCATGGAGCGGATCATCCGGGACATCGGCAACGCCAGCCTGAATGCGTTTTTTGAGATGGAGACGGTCCAGTCCTTCTTTTTCTATGGACTTCCCGGCTGCGGAAAGACCTTCCTGTTGGAGGCCTTCGCCCATGAGCTCATCGAGCGGTTCGATTTTAAATATATGTGTCTGTCCGGGGCGGACATCCACGAGAGCCTGGTGGGACGGACGGAGAAGATCATCAAGCGGATGTTCGAGGAGGCGGAAAAGAACGCCCCCTGTATCCTGTTCATCGACGAGATCGACGGCGTCTGCGGCAACCGCAAAAAGAGCCATCAGCCGGCCCATGTGATCTCCGCCACCAACCAGTTCCTCACCAGCTATAACGATTTGATCAAATCCGACAAGCAGGTGATCTTCATCGGGGCCACCAACAACCCGGAGGACGTGGACATCGCCATGCTGGACCGGGTGGAGCTCATCGAGGTGGAGCTGCCGGACGCCGCCGCCAGGGCCAATTATTTCAGGATGCGGCTGGAGCACATCATCCGGAACGAAGAGGGCTTCTCCTATGAGGACATGGCAGGGCAGACGGAGGATTTCAACTACCGGGATCTGAGGAAGTTTACCGCCAGGCTCAAGAAGGAGCTGGTGACCGAGATCGGAGTCTCCTACGGAAATGACACGGCCGCTGCGACGGAGGCCATGAAAAACAATGTCTTCTGCCTGAGGGGAGAGACCTTCAAAAAGGTCAGAGAGGAATATCACTTGCTGCCCAAGGATACCGGTCATCTGAAACAATGGGCGCAGAGTGCCATGGAGGAGCTGGGCGGCTGAGGGGAGAGGGAAACTTATGGCGGACAGAGCGGAAAATGAAGCCGGGCAGGCGGCGGAAGGTGTGAGGGATGCGGCCGGGCAGTGGGCGGAACAAAAGCTGATCCTCCTGGAAGAGGCAGACCGGTATGGGAGGGATCTGTCTGCCCTTACCGGCTCCGGCTATAAAGGGAATCTGGAACGGCTTGGGCGGATGGATCATTACGGCCAGGCAAAGCTTCTGGAGATGATGTTTGAACAGTCGGAACGGAGAGTGGATATGAGTGCCCTGCTTGGCGTGGAGGAGGCTTACGGCCTGCTCTTTGCCGGCCCCTCCGGCTGCGGGAAAATGACGACGGCAGAGCATCTTGTGGGAAATTTAAAGAATATGGGATATACCCGTCTGGTGACGGCAAGCGGCGTCCGGTTCGGCCTGCATTCCGGAAAAAAGGCCGTGAAGCGGATGAAGGCCGTTCTGAGACTTGCCTCGGAGGAACATCCGCTGATCCTCCTCCTGGAACAGCTCAGTGAGAATCCCTATGGGGGGGAGCTCTATGACCTCCTTCTGGAATTTGCGGAGGAGCAGGAGCCGGGCGTCTTTTTTCCGATCCTGATCGAGCGGGACGGGGGAATGTTTTCCGCCGCCCTGAAACGGGATTTCCCGCTGATCTCCTTTCCCCTCCCCTCTCGGGAAGAGCGGAAAAATTACATCCGTCTCCATCTGAATGTGGAGGTCGTCTATGAGGACGGCGGGGAGGCGGGAGAAGAAGAACCCTTTTCCTATCAGATCGCATTGGAGGGGATTACTCCGGAGGAGATTGCGGCGGAGACGGAAGGGTTTGACTATGCGCAGCTAAAGCGGCTGATGGAATGGATCAAACTGTACCTGTCTGACATTGTGGTGCGGGATCAGGTGTCGGAGCAGTATGCCTATGAACGGCTGCGGGACGGGGGATATTACAAAGTAAAGGGCCATATGGTGCGGCAGGCGATCGCCATGGTGAGAGAGGCAGAGGGCCAAAGTCCGGTCGCCGGCCTTGCGCTCCCGGCTGCTGCTGGGCCGGAGCCGGTCATCGGGTCGCTCTCCCAGAGGGAGAAGCCGGCGGGGAGCCCGGAGCCGTCCGTCCGCCTGACCCTCTCCGAGATCGAGCAGAAGGTGAAGACCGCAGCGGAGGGCGGGCCGAAGGATGCCCGTGCCTTGGCGTTCCGCTACCGGGAACGGGTGTATCAGACGGATGAATTTGGAAACGTGGACGAGCGCCTTGCCAACGCATCTGACGAATACGACGAGGAAGAGTGACGTAAGAAAGTCTGGGGCGCCCTCTTTTGGGAGGGCGCCCCGGCGGGCGTTACAGGAAATCGTCGATATCGATCCGCCCGTCCCCGTTCCGGTCCATCATGCCGCTGTTGGTGAGGACTTCCCGGCCGGTGATGCCTTTTTTGGTCCGTTCTTCCTCGATCAGGTTGCTGAGCATCTCCTTGACGGCCCGGCTGTGCTTGATGTTTTTAAGGGTTAAGAGCGGGTCGGAGGCGTCGGTGGTCCGGAGGGTGATGGTCCCGGTACCGCAGAACCGGTTGCCCAGGGTCCGGCGCAGGGAAATGTCCAGGATCCGGTACAGCAGGCATTCGTGTTCGTCCTGGCGAAGAAGGCCGTGACGGCAGTAGAGCCGTCCGTTGGCGATGTAATATCTGTCGAAGGAGAAGGGGAACCAGAGGACGTGTCTCCTGTCCCTCCAAAGCTCATCCGGTTGTTTTTTCATGGTATCTTGTCTCCTTTCTTTCAAACGGCAGCGCCGAAGCGGCGGGCATGCCGGATTTTACTTCTGTTCTTTGATCCAGTCATCCATATAGGTATCTATGGTGGGGAAGGCGCAGGGCCCCATGTCCAGAAGGAATTTGTGGAACTCCTTCAAGTCAAATTCCTCTTCGAGCTGGTCCTCGGCTTTCTCCCGAAGCAGCAGAAACTCCAGATATCCTCCGTAATATTTTAAGTAATAGGCAGGCTCGCTGACGATCAGGTCATAGAGCTCCCGGACTGCTTCCTCGCCCAGATCCCCGAAATAAGTGGTGAGAAGCGCCCGAATCTCCTCCGGGGAGCAGCCCTCGTAGTGGATCTTCAAGTCGATCAGGGCATGGACGGCGATGCTGACGGAGGAATTCAGCCTGTGCAGTCTGGCAAGGTCTTCTGACTGCGAGGTCAGTTCGTCATTCATGGCGTAGGACTCGTGCTCCACGTAAAGGCCCCAGCCCTCCGAATATCCCAGGTAGGACAGCAGGTTCCGGATGGGATTGGAGAAGGTCGCCGAAGCGTAGACCATCTGATACAGATGGCCGGGATAGCCCTCGTGGGCCAAGGTGGAAAACAGGGAGCTTGCGTCCGTGGAGGAATTGTTGATATAGATGGTGTTTTCACCCGGGAGGTCATAGGGCGGCGTCATGTAGAAGGCCGGGCTGGTGCTCTCCTCCATGTACTCCGGGACGTATTTGATCTGATAGGCGGCCTCCACGGGAAGCTCCGGATACTCGTCCTTCATGGCCTCTTTCAGATATTCCAGGATCTCCTCCGGCGTCCGGTCTTCCGGGATCGTGCCGTCAAAATTTTCCAGAAGTTCCGGGGAACTGCTCATGATCATGAACATTTCCGTCATGTCCTGCTGGATCTGGTTCTCGACGAGGGCGAGCATTTCCTCCGGAGTGTGGCCGGAGCCCACCATGCTCTTCAACAGATGGGCGTAATACTCGTCGCCTCCCTCCGTATGGCAGAGCCCCTGGACGTTTTCTGCGGTGCCCCGCACCTCCTGGAGGCAGCGGCCGATCTTTTTATAGGAAGGGAGAATCTGCTTTTCCAGGATCTCCCGGTTTTTATCTACGTATTCTGACTTCTTGGCCTCAGAAAGGTCCTCCAGCTTCTCCAGCCGTTCCTCGAAGGAGGTGAGGAAAATGTTGTCTTCCCCGGAATTTAAAAATTCCTGGACGCTGTCAAACACGTCGTCGATGGTACTGTCCGGCATGGCGTAGCCCATTTTGGAGCGGGTCTTCTCAAGGGTGACCAGGGAGTCCGCATAGGCGGGGAGGAGTTCCAGAAGCGCAAGGTAATCCTGCACGTCCTGCTCCCTCCGGAAGGTGTATTCCGCCAGGGTGATGGACAGGTTGGACTGGAAGCCCATGATGGGAGAGAAAGGCTCATAGAAGTAATAGAAATCCTCCCCCTCCAGCGAGGTTTCCAGGTATTCCTTCAATACGTCGTAGGTGAGCCTGTCGTCGTCCGGAAGAAGCTTGTATTCGATGTCCTCAAGCTCTCCCAAAACCTCCCGGACGCTGGCGTAGGACTCTTTTTCAGAGTCTGCGCTGACGACGGGCAGAACCACGTCATAATCTTTGATCCCGTATTTTTCAGGATAGGCCAGCGTATAGTGCAGGTTGATGGTGTTTTCAAGGAGCTCCGACCGGAACAGTTCCTCGGAAAACTCCGTAAACCGCTGATGCTCATCCTCGCTGGCCTGCGGCGTCCGGCCCGTGCTGCAGCCGAGCGGGCAGAGAGACAGAACCACGGCCATGAGCAGGGCCAGCAGGCGGGTGACTCGTTTTTGCATAACGTCCTCCTTATTGTTGTACTTTTATATCCATATTCATCAGAAGGCTGGAATAGTCTGCTTTTATTATAGACGATGGAGGGGAAAAAGCCAACCGTAATCCCTGCGGCAGTCGAGAATATATTCTATATAAACCGTATCGTCCTGTATCTGGTAAAGGATGAGATACCATTTTTCCACAAACATCTTGTGATACTTGTTTGGCGTGACTGACAGTTCCTCGAAGAATGGAAAACGCTGCGGCATCCGGGAGAGTGAACGCATGGCGGTCATAAGCAGTTTCTTTTTGGCAGCAGTCTCCTTGCTGGCCTGCGCCATAAAACGCATATGCGTCCCCAACATTCGTTTTGCCCTGTCAGAAACAATAACGTTGTATTTTTTGTTTTCAGCCATACGCTATGCCTCTGCGATGACATCGTCAAGATAAGCGTCCAGTTCGTCGAGGGTATATCCCGTTCTGCCTGCAAGTCGGTCCTCCTCCACGGCAAGCAGCTCCTCCCGAAGCTTCAATATCTTTTCCCGTCTGTCGTAGGTTTCAATGTCCATGACGACCAAATCACCCTCGCCATTTTTGGTGAGGAAAATCGGCTCTGCGGTCTTTCGGCACAGATCGGCAATTTCGTTGTAGTTCTGACGAATTGCAGCAGATGGACGGATATTCATACCAGCACCTCCTGAGTTTTTGCGATAGCAAAATTATATCCATATTATATCTATTTCATGCCATCGGGTCAATGGATACGGAAAAATTTCATCATGTTTTTTCGAACTATTTGTGATATAATCCCGTTAGAAAAATATCAGGTTCGAAGTGAAAGGAAACGTTTTCTAAAAAGCAGGGTTTTCATTCATTTGCAACTAGCCCTCAGGGCGGCAGTTTGTTATAATAAGCTTATTAAGACCGGGGAGAAATGTAAGAGATGTCAGGTAATTACGGAGGCGGGCAGTTAAAGGCGCCTATTTTGAAAACGGAGAATTTGTCGGAGCGGGTCGTGCTGTGGCTGAAGCAGGCGATTCTGGACGGAGAGTTCCATCCGGGGGACGAGCTGCCCTCCGAGGCGGAAATGTGTGCGCTTTTGGGGGTGGGGAAATCCAGCATCCGGGAGGCCCTCAAGATGCTCCAGATGATCGGGGTGGTGGAGATCCGCCAGGGAAAGCGGAGCCGCATCTGCAGCAAGCTCAAGTCAGACATCATGATGCCCCTGATTTTTAACTTGGTTCTGCAGGGGAGCTCTTCCAGGGAGCTCTATGATTTTCGCATCATGTTCGAGCAGGCGGTGATCGAGTTTGCCATGGACCGGGCCACCGACGAGGACATTCGGAAGCTGCGGGAGGAGATCGACCGGTTTCGTGAAAAATGCAGGGAGGGGACGGCGACGGTGGCGGACGACTCTGCCTTTCACCGGCTGCTGTTGGACATCTGCGGGAATTCCTTTATCACGCAGATCGGAAGTCTGCTTCTGGAAATTTTTGAGGCGCCGATGAAGTCTTTGGAGAGCTATGACGCCGAACAGGCCTTGAAGGACCATGAGCTGGTGCTGCAGGCATTTTGTTCCGGGGATAAGGCGAGTGTGAAGGAGATGGTGCGGACGTCGTTTCAGGTCTATCATGACGTGCTGGGAATCAGAGATGAAGAATAGAATCGTGGCAGGAAAAAGCCGGATCGCTGTTTGGGGAACAGCCATCCGGCAATTATTTTTTGGGAAAAATCTTTTGGTGCTTCTTATAGGACGCTCTCTGCCAGTTCCAGCAGTTTCTTCGCCGTCTCTTTGGATGCTTCGGAGACGTCGGGGATGGGCTTTCTGGGGGTTCCCACGTCGATGCCCTGGAGTTTCAGCACGTATTTGCAGAGGCCGGGCTCGGTGTTGCCGTTCTGCTCCTGGAACAGAAGGAGCGGCAGGATGGCCTCGTAGATCTTGCGGGCTTCCTCATATCTGCCTTCCTGCATCAGGGAGATGATTTTCACGTACTGGGCCGGCGTCATGTTGGAGCCGGCGTTTATGAGGGCGTCTGCGCCGCAGGCCAGGGCGGAGAAGGCCAGGGAATCGAAGCCGTTGGAGAGCTTCAGGGAGCCGTGGCGCTTGTTTTCCAGGATCAGCTCCATGGTGTGCTCCATGCCGGTGGTGTTCTTGACACCGCAGATGATGCCCTTGTTGCCCATCTCGACGATCTCCTCCGGGGAGAAGGTGATGTTCGTCTCGCCGGGGAAGTGGTAGAGGATCAGGCCGCAGGAGGTGTTCGCCTTGATGGCCTCGAAGTATTCCATCATGGCCTCTTTGGTGACCGGCACGGCGAAGGGCGGCAGGGCCAGGACGAAGTCGGCGCCCGCCTCGCCGGAAAATTTGGCCAGTTCCACCGTGTCTTTGGTGGAGTTGCAGGTGATCCCGGCCATGATGTACACGTCGGTGTCCTTTGCGGCTTCCACGGCTGTCTGGATCACCTGTTTGCGTTCCTCCAGGTTCATCATGGTAAACTCGCCGGTGCCGCCGGATACGAGGATGCCCGCCACGCCCTTGTCGACGAAATGCTTCACCAGCACCTTCTCCTGTTCCAGATTGACGGAGCCGTCGGGGTGGAAGGGAGTGACCATTGCGACTACGAGTCCTTTGAATTCTTTCCTGTCTTTCATGTCTGTGAAGTCCTTTCTGAAAATGATTTGGCATTGATTGGTATTGGTATTTTGAAAAAGTTACCTGGTTAATGATTTGCGGATGATTTCGGCGCAGTCCTCCAGGGGGACGGGATGTACGTCGGCGTCGTGGAGACACTGGGTTACGTCGTAGGAATTCTGGGCGTACTCCAGGGCCCGGGCCGGGTCGAGGCCCCAGCGGGTGTAATCGATCTTGTCGGCCTCCACGGCTTTTAGGAGATCCCGGAGGAAGTCGATGAAGCCCTGGGCCGTCTCCGGATAATGGACGGCGGCGGCCATGGCGGCCAGACGCTCGGGGACCCATTTGGCATAGTAGCGGAAGCACTCCACGCAGACCAGGCTTAGGGCCGCACCGTGGGGGATGCCGGGGTGCATGGCGCCGAAGGAATGGCCGATGGCGTGCTCCGAGGTGCTGGCGGCCGTGGATTCCACCATGCCGGCCAGGATGTTGGCCAGGCACATGCCCTCGCGGGCCTCCATGTCCTCGCCGTTCTGGTAAGCCCGGGGCAGGTATTTTGCGACCAGGCGGATGCTCTCCAGGGCATACATGTCGCTGTAAGGGGTGGTGCAGTTGCAGATGTAGCCCTCCGCCGAGTGGAACAGCACGTCCATTCCCTGGAAGGCGGTCAGGGACTTGGGGACGGTCCTCTGCAGCTCCGGGTCGACGACCGTGATGGTGGGGTAGACGTTCTCGCTGCCGAGGTCGATCTTTTCGAAGGTCTCCTCTTTGGTGATCACGGCGAAGGGATTGACCTCGGAGCCGGTGCCGGAGGTGGTGGAGATGACGATGATCGGCAGGGCTCCGTTCACGGCGGCCAGTTTTCCGGTGATGCCGCCCATGTAGTCCCAGACGTCGCCGCCGTTTTTCAGTACGACGGCCGTGGCCTTGGCCGTGTCAATGGAGGAACCTCCGCCCAGTCCCACCGTAAAATCACAGTGTTCTTTTCTGCCAAGCCCTGCCGCCCGCATCACGCCCTTGCTGGTGGGATTGGGCTGTACCTCGTCGAAGACGACGCTCTCCACGCCGTTTTGCCGGAATAGGTCGACGACCCGGTCCAGGTATCCCATCTTTCGCATGACCTGGTCGGCCGTGATGCAGATCAGCGCCTTTTTCCCGGGAAGCGGAATGGTCGCCAGCTCATTGAGCTTCCCGCATCCGAAGAGGATTTTGCATGGGATGTAGTAGTTAAAGTTGCTCATAATGGTCCTCCTTGTAACAGTTTTAAACATAGCAGATATCATATAACCTATGAATTTAAACTAGCATTAAAAATGAGAAATGTCAACCCTTATTTTATGAAAGTATTTGTTATGAGGCATTTTGCCGGAAAGAGGCGATATTTTATGAAAAATTTTGTTGACATCTGGCCGCTTATCTGGTAAATTATTTATAAGATATCTGATAACCTATAGCCGAAAGACGGAGAAGAAATCGCTTATAGCCAGAAGCCGGAAGAAGAGATGGCTTATGGCTGAAAGAAGAGATCGTTTACAGCCAAGGGCTGGGAAAAGAGATCAAGGCGACAAACAGGGGAGAGCAAAACGGAAATGAAGATAGCGAAGATGTTTCAGACCATTGACACCCACACCGTGGGACAGCCCACCAGGACGCTCGTGTCGGGACTGCCGCCGATTCCGGGAAGGACGATGGAGGAGAAGCTTCTGTATATGAAAGGGCACTGTGACTGGGTCAGGACGCTTCTCATGTGCGAGCCGAGGGGGAGCAATATCATGTCGGGCGCAATTTTGACGGAGCCGTGCACGCCGGGGACGGATATCGGAGTCCTGTACATGGAGGTGGGCTGCTGGATGCCCATGTGCGGCCATGACACCATCGGAGTCGGGACGGCGCTGGTGGAGAGCGGCCTGGTGAAGGTGGAGGAGCCGTATACATATGTGAAGCTGGACACGGCCGCCGGCGTGGTATCCCTCAAGATCAAAGTGAGGGATCGGGTGGCGGAATCGGTCACCTTTCTCAATGCGCCTGCCTTTGTCCTGCTGGAGGCCGCCGAGGTGGAGACGAAGGAGTACGGAACGGTACGCTTGGACATGTGCTATGGCGGCAATTTTTATGGGATTATTCCGGCAAAAGCCGTCGGCCTTGCGGTGAAGCCCGAAAATTATAAGAAGCTGATCGAGGCAGGGGTGAGGCTCCGAGGCTATATCAATGAGCAGTTGACGATCCGACATCCGGAAAAGCCCTTTATCAATGAATGTACCCACATTGAGTTTACGGACGACACGGACAATCCCAAAGCCGACTACAAAAATGCGGTGATCTTTCCTCCGGGGGACGTGGACCGCTCTCCCTGCGGGACGGGAACCTCCGCCAGATGTGCCTTGCTGGTCCGGCAGGGGAAGCTGAAAATGGGCGAGAGCTTTGTCAATGAGAGCCTGATCGGCAGCCTGTTTTCCTGCCGGGCCATGGAGGAGACGACCATCGGCGGACTGCCGGCCATTGTGCCCGAGGTGACGGGGTCTGCCTATCTGATGGGGAAGAGCACCTTTTTCCTGGATCCGGCTGATCCGTTCCCGGAGGGGTTTCAGATACAGTAGTTTCAGATACAGTAGTTTCAGATACAATAGATGTTTTTTTGATAAAAGATAGCAGATATCTTATAGGAATAAGCTATCGGAAGTTGAGCTATTAGCTATTAGAGATGATGTCTGGGGAAAGGAACGGGGGATATGCGCATAACGGAACATCCGATTCTTGGATCCGTCCCGGATCAGGAGTATGTGACGATTACTGTGGACGGAAGGCCGCTTCGGGCGGTCAGGGGCGAGATGATTGCCGCCACATTGATGGCAAACGGAATCATGGTTCACCGCCATACGATCAAAAGGCATGAGCCCAGGGGGGTTTACTGCGGGATCGGGCAGTGCACCGACTGTGTCATGGTGGTAAACGGCCGGCCGAACGTGAGGACCTGCATTACGCCGGTGGAGGACGGGATGGTCATTGAGACGCAGGAAGGGTACGGAGTCAGGAGGGATTGACATGGCGAGGAGAGAGGTTGTGATCTGCGGCGGCGGCCCCGCCGGGCTGGCGGCTTCCATAGAATTGGCGAGGACGGGGGCGAAGGTTTTGCTGGTCGATGAAAACAGGAGGCCCGGCGGCCAGCTTTTTAAACAGATCCATAAATTTTTCGGTTCCAGGGAACACAATGCGGGCGTGCGGGGAGTGGACATTGGAAAGAAACTGCTGGCAGAGACGGAAGCCCTTGGCGTGGAGGTCTGGCTGAACAGCTCCGTGACCGGCGTGTTCGCAGACAAGCGGGTGGCCGTTCTGAGGGAGGGGGAGACCAGGGTCGTGGAGGCCGAAAAGGTTCTGATCTGCACCGGCGGAGCGGAGAATTCCCTGAATTTCGAGGGCTGGACCCTTCCCGGCGTCATGGGTGCGGGGGCCGCACAGACGATGATCAACGTGAACCGGGTGCTTCCGGGGCGGCGGGTCCTGATGGTCGGCTCCGGAAACGTGGGCGTGATCGTGACGTATCAGCTTTTGCAGGCTGGGGCCGAGGTGGCGGGGATCGTGGAGGCGGCCCCGAAGATCGGGGCTTACGGGGTCCACGCCGCCAAGGTCCGAAGGGCCGGAGTCCCTTTTTACCTGGGGCACACGATCATCCGGGCGGAGGGGAGCGGGAAGGTGGAGCGGGCCGTGATCGCCGCCCTCGACAACTGGAAGCCGATTCCGGGCACGGAGAAGGAATTTGACGTGGACGTGGTGTGCATTGCGGCGGGGCTCAGGCCCACCTCCGACCTGGCCAGGATGTGCGGGGTCAGACACGTTTTCGTGCCGGAGCTCGGCGGATGGATGCCGGAGCATGACGATGGGATGGAGACCAGCGTGCCGGGGATTTACGTGGCCGGCGACACGGCGGGGGTGGAGGAAGCCAGCACCGCCATGGACGAGGGCAGGCTGGCCGGAATCATGATGGCTTACCGCCTGGGCCATCTGACGGAACGGGAGATGCGGGAAAAGAAGGAAGAGGTAAGCGGCAGGCTGTCGGCGCTCCGTCTGGGGCCCTTCGGCGAACGGCGGATGAATGCGAAGAGACGGATCACAGAGGGGAGGGCATGACGGTGGAGCAGCGAGGTTTGGTTTACGACGGGTTTCCTTCTTTCGAGGAGATCAGAGAGGCGAACGGCCGGCCCTCGGCAGAGCGGCTGGCGAAGGGGCCGGTGGCGGTCTGTGAGTGCGTGCAGCAGATTCCCTGCAATCCCTGTGAGGGCTCCTGCATGAAGGGCTGCATCCATGTGGGGAAGCCGATCACGAATACGCCGAGGATTGATTTTGACCGGTGCGTGGGCTGCGGGCTCTGTGCGGCGGCCTGCTCCGGCCTGGCGATCTTTATCATCAATATGGCGTACAGCGAGACGGAGGCGACGGTAACTTTTCCGTTTGAATACCTGCCGCTGCCGGAGGTTGGCAGCAGGGTGCAGGCCCTTTCCCGGGCGGGGGAGTACGTGTGTATGGGAGAGGTGGTGCGCATTCAGGACATTCCGAAGAATGACCACACCGTGCTGGTGACGGTCGCAGTCCCCGGGGAATTTGCCGACGACGTGCGGACCATGAAGAGGGCGGGTGCGCCCTTGCTCCCGGCGTCCCCCCGTGCGGCGGAGGGAAAGGAAAGTCTGCCGGACGACGTGCTGGTCTGTCGCTGCGAGGAGGTGACGGCGGGGGAGATCAGGAGGGCGGTCCGCCGGTATGGCGCCGGCACCGTGACGGAGGTCAAACGAAGAGTTCGGGCCGGCATGGGGCTTTGCCAGGGGCGTTCCTGCTCCAAGCTGACCATGAAAATTCTGGCGGAGGAGACCGGAAAAAGGCCCGATGAGCTGGAGCCCGCCACGAGCCGTCCCCCGGTCCGTCCGGCGACCTTCGGCGAACTGGCGAAGGGAGGGCATATGGATGAGTAGAAAGAAGATTGCGGTGATCGGCGCGGGCGTGATCGGCTGTTCCGTGGCCTACTACAACGCAAAAGAGGGAGCGGAGGTGACTTTGATCGATGCGGGGGACATTGCGGATCATACCTCCAGCCGGTGTGACGGGAACGTCCTCGTCAGCGACAAGGAGCCGGGATACGATGCGGGGCTGACGGCACGCAGCCAGGAGCTTTTGGATGAATTGAGCAGAGAATTGGATTACGATTTTGAGTGGGAACGCAGGGGCTCCATGCTGGTGATGGAAAATGAACTGGAAATGGAGATGGGGAAGGGGCTGTGCCGGCGTTTTACGGACACGGGCATCCGCTGCCACATGATGGACCGGAAAGAGTTAAAAGAACGGGAACCCTATGTGGCGGACGATCTGCCGGGGGGCATGTGGTTTGACGACGACGGCTGCCTCTATCCCATGGGGCTGTGCTACGGGCTGGCGGACGGCCTGAAAAGGCTCGGAGGAACGCTTTCTTTGCACAATGCGGTCACGGGGATCCGGTGTGAGAATGGGGGATTTGTCATTCGCACGCAGGCCGGCGAGATCCGGGCGGACGTGGTGGTGAACTGCGGGGGCGTGCGGGCGCCGGAGCTGGGAAGGATGGTGGGCCTTGCGATTCCGATCCGGGCCAGGCAGGGACAGATTCTTGTCTCCGAGCAGTCCTTCAAGGTGGCGAGGCAGAAGGTGATGGAGTTTGGCTACATGATGGCAAAATTCCAAAACGGAGGGGAGTACAAGCGGCCGGTCACGGAGGACATGGAGAAATACGGGGTGGCCCTCGTCTATGAGCCGACGGGCGGCGACAATTTCCTTCTCGGCTCAAGCCGTTATTTCACGGAAGATCTGCATGCGGAGATCGACGTGATGCGGGCCATCGCCCAGAGGGGAATCCGGTTTTTCCCGGTGATGGAGCATATCAAGGTGATCCGGGCCTATGCGGGAATCCGTCCCTTTACTCCGGATCATATGCCCATCGTTTCCGATACGGAGATTCCCGGGTACTACATTGCGGCGGGACATGAGGGGGACGGTGTCGGGATGTCGGCCATTACGGGGCTTCTCATGTCACAACTGATCGCCGGGAAGAAGACGGAGTTTGACATGGCACCCTTGAGTTTCAGGCGATTTTTACAATGAATTTTTTTAGAAAACTAAAAAACAGGAAAAGGAGAGAGAAGATGAAGAAGAAGGTATTGGCGATGTTACTGGCGGCAGCGATGGCGGTGGGGCTTGTGGCATGCGGCTCCGACAAGAAGGAGACCGAGGGGGCGTCTGCGACCAAGGCGGGAACTGAGACGGAGACAGAGGCCGGGACGAAAGGGGTTACGAATCAGACGGACGACGGAGGGACGAAGGCGGCCGCTTCCGGGGAGTTTGACGGGACCATCAAGATCGGCTGCGCCCTGCCGCTGACCGGCTCCGTGGCCCTCAACGGGGAGATGATCCTCCAGGGAATCCAGATGGCCGTGGACGAGGTCAATGCGGCCGGAGGCATCGACGGCAAGGAAGTCGTGATTGATGCGCAGGACGACCAGGGGGAGCCGAACCAGGCGGCCAATGTGGCGAACATGTTCGTGTCGGACGAGGAGGTCGTGGCGGTGATCGGAAACTTGAAGTCCTCCTGTACGTTGGCGGGGGCGCCCATTTACGAGGATGCGGGCCTTGTGACGATCTCTCCCGACTCCTCCTCCCCTTCCGTGACGGATGCGGGCGAGTACATTTTCCGCATCAAGGATTCCGACACCATTCTGGCTTCCCAGTGCGCACAGGGAGCCATCGACGACGGGCACACGAAGTTTGCCATCTGCCACGAAAACAATGACTACGGCCTGGGCGTCCTCCAGGTGGCGACGGAGACCATCGAGAAGGCGGACTGTGAGGTGGTGGCCGTGGAGACGATCCTGACCGGCGAGCAGACGGACTTCTCCACCTCCATTGCCAACATCAAGGCTTCCGGAGCAGATGCGATCATCATGGGCGTGGATTACAATGAGTCCGGCCTGTTCATGAAGCAGATGAAGGATGCGGGCCTTGACCTGCCCCGCTACGCCACGGACGGCCTGTTCACCCAGGCATTCATCGAGGTGGGCGGAGCGGCCTGTGACGGAACCACGGTGCTCACGTCCTTCCACGAGACGGACACCTCCGAGAAGGTGCAGGGCTTCATCGCCGCATTTAAGGAGTATACCGGAAAGGACGAGAATCCTTCCATCTTCCAGGCGGAGGGCTATGATGCGGCCAAGATCGTTCTGGAGGCCATCGAGAATGCCGGCACGGACCGGACGGCGATCCGGGATTACATGTCCACCATGAAATACCAGGGCGTGATCGGCGACTGCACCTTCGACGAGAACGGCGACGTCAACATTCCCCTGATGCGCTGCATGGTGAAGGACGGAAAATTCGAATTGATTGATTAAATAACTGCTGTGGGGCTGCCGCATGCGGCAGCCCCCTTTATGTTAAACGGAAAAGAGGTGTATTGGGTGTTCTCACAGCAATTGATCAACGGCCTGACATTGGGAACGATTTTTGCGCTGGTTGCCCTCGGCTACAGCATGGTCTACGGGGTCTTGTTTTTTGTAAACTTCGCCCATGCCGACGTCATGATGTTCGGCGCATATTTTTGTCTGGTCTTTTTGTCATCCGGTGTTCCGGTGGTACTGAGCGTGATCCTCGCCATGGTCTGCTGCGCCGTCATGGGGGCGGTCATTGAGTTTGTCGCATACCGGGCGCTCAGGGGGAGCTCCAGGCTGGCGGCCATGGCATCGGCTCTCGGTGTCTCTACGGCCTTGCAGATTGCGGCGCAGCTGATCTTCGGCTCCCAGACCAGGAGCATGCGGGGCCACTTATCCTTTGAGGTCAAGCAGTATTACATCACGGATAATGCGTATATCACCAATCTGCAGATGCTCACCATCGTGGTTGCGGTCTGCATGATGGCTGCGCTGCAGTTTTATTTAAAGAAGACCAGGTCCGGCAAGGCGCTCCGTGCCACGGCACAGGACCGGGAGGCGGCTTCCCTGATGGGAATCAACACAAACCGGGTGATCTCGCAGACCTTCATGATCGGCTCCGCCCTGGCGGCCGTGGGAGGATTCCTGGTTGCGGCAACCTACGACGCCGTTTATCCCACGATGAGCATTTCCGTCGGAAACAAGGCGTTTGCATCTGCAATTTTAGGAGGTATCGGAAATATTCCGGGTGCCATGATCGGCGGCGTGCTGATCGGCATCGTGGAATCTCTTGGGGCCGCCTACCTCTCGTCCAGCTATCGGGACGCAATTGCATTCGTGGTCCTGATTCTTGTTCTGCTCATCAAGCCTACCGGCATCATGGGCAGGCGGGAAAAGAAGTGAAGGGGGACGGGAACATGAAAGAAAAACTGAAAAACATAAAGAAAGAAAAGCTTTTTGGGATTCTCGTCCTGCTCTTCGCCCTGACGGCCCCGCTTTTCATTACGAAAGCCTACAACGTGCATCTGCTTGTCCTGTGTGCCATTTACGTGGGGCTGGCGACCTCCATGAACCTGATTCTGGGGTATACGGGGCTCTTCACCCTGTGCCATGCGGCATTTTTCGGGATGGGCGCCTACACGACGGCGATCCTCGTGGGGAAATTCGGGCTTCCCATCTGGACGGGCTTTGTCTGCTCCGGCTTTATTGCGGCGCTTTTCGGCCTGCTGATCGCCTGGCCGTCCCTGCGGCTTCGAGGGGATTATCTGGCCATCGTGACCCTGGGCTTTGGGCAGATCGTCCGCCTAATCGAGTTGAACGAGCAATGGCTGACCAACGGGGCCATGGGAATCACGGCGATCCCCAAACCCAAGTGGTTCGGACAGAGCTTTGGGAAGGTCCAGTTCTATTACCTGGCCCTGGTCATCGCCCTGCTGATCATTTTCATCGTGTACCGGATCGCCCACACCAGGATCGGGCGCGCCCTGATCGCCATCCGGGAGGACGACCGGGCGGCCATGGCCATCGGTATCAACGTGAGAAGCTACAAGATGCTGGCCTTCGGCGTGGGCTGTTTCACGGCAGGGCTGATGGGTTCCGTGTATGCCCACTATATTTCTTTTGTGGCGCCGGACCAGTACACCTTCCAGATTTCGGTCAACATCTTCATCATGGTGGTCCTCGGGGGAATGGGCACGACCATGGGACCGGTGATCGGTGCCTGCCTCCTGACGCTGCTGCCGGAGGTCCTTCGCTTCATCGGCGACTGGCGCATGCTGATTTACGGCCTTTTGCTGGTGGTCTGTATGATTTTCCGGCCTCAGGGCATCATGGGCTCCTTCCAGATCGGCGGAACCTCGATCTGGACGACGATCCGCCGGAGAATCGAGAGGGGGAAGCACTCCAGGAAGGGGGTGGAATAAATGGCCGTGTTGTTAGAGGCGAAAAACGTGAGCAAATTTTTCGGGGGCGTGAAGGCCCTCACGGACGTGTCTTTTGCGGTGAAGGAGGGGGAAATCCTCGGAATGATCGGACCCAACGGGGCCGGGAAGACCACCATGTTCAACTGCATGGCGGGCGTGTTCCCGCCCACGGAGGGGGAGGTGCTGATGTTCGGGAAAAACGTCAATGCGCTGCCGACCCACAAGCGGGTGGAGATGGGTATGGCGAGGACCTTCCAGAATATCAAGCTCTTTGCCAACTGTTCTGCGGCGGAGAACGTCATGGCCGGCAGGCATTGCCGCACGAAAAACTGGCTGCTTCCCACGATCTTCTGTACGCCGGGGGGCAGGAAAGAGGAGAAGGAGTGCCGGGAGTCGGCCCTCTCGTACCTGGAGTTCGTGGGACTGTGGGAGAAGAGCAGCCTGTTTGCCAGAAATCTTCCCTACGGGGAGCAGCGGTCCCTGGAGATTGCGAGGGCGCTGGCCACGGAACCGAAGGTGATTCTCCTGGACGAGCCGGCGGCCGGCATGAATGAGATTGAGAAGGATGCGCTCCAGGTGCTGGTGCAGCGGATCAGGGAGGAGCTTAAGATCACTGTGCTGATCATTGAGCACGATATGAAGGTGGTCATGAATCTTTGTGACAGAATCGTGGTCTTAAATCAGGGGGAGAAGATCTGCGAGGGAACTCCCCAGGTGGTGCGGACGGATGAAAAGGTGATCGAGGCTTACCTCGGTTCTTCTCAGGGAAGGAGGGAGCGCTTTGTTAAACATTGAAAATATTTCGGTCTCTTACGGTGCGGTGCGGGCCCTTGACAAGGTGTCCCTCCACGTGGAGAAGGACGAGATCGTGGCGCTGATCGGAAACAACGGTGCCGGGAAAAGCACGGTCCAGAAAACCATCATGAACCTGGTCCGGCAGATTTCGGGGGCGATCACTTTTGACGGAACGGACATCAGCGACATGCCGACGGACAAGATCGTGAAATCGGGCCTGTGTCTGTGCCCGGAGGGACGCCGGATTTTTGCGACATTGACCGTGAGGGAGAACCTGGAGATGGGGGCCTATCTTCACCATAAGGACAAGGCGAGATTTGCCGAGAACGAGGAGAAGGTTTACGAGATGTTTCCGATTCTAAAGGAGCGGTATAAACAGCAGGGCGGGACCCTTTCCGGCGGCCAGCAGCAGATGCTCGCCATCGCCAGGGGGCTCATGTCCAATCCCTCCATGATGCTTCTGGACGAGCCGTCCCTGGGGCTTTCCCCCATGAACGTGGACGTGGTGGCGGAGACCTGCGTGAGGATCCGGGAGGAGGGGATCCCGGTTCTTCTGGTGGAGCAGAACGCCATGATGTCCCTCGGCATCTGCAACCGGGCATACGTGCTGGAGAACGGCGTGATTGCGGCGAGTGGCACCGGAAAGGAAATGCTGGAAAACGAGGACGTGCAGAAAGCGTATCTGGGCCTTTAAAGAAGGGAGGGGAACGCTCCGGTGAAACTGACGGAATATGAACGGGGGCTTTTATCCGGAGCCCAGGGAAAAGCAAAACAGACGGCCATGGAGATCGTCTGCAGGATGGGGGAGCTTTACGGTGCGGCGGAGCTTCTGGAGATTTCTCGTGCCCATCTGGACGGCTGTTCCTACACGGCCGTGTGGGACGGGGGATTGGAATTCATGGAGCTGCTGGCCTCCCAGGGAGGAAGGGTGGCGGTGCCGACCAGCCTGAATATCGCCTCCTGCGACGGGTTCTGCGGAAAGGATTTTGGAAATCCGGAGGATTTTACGGAAAAATGCAGGCGGATGGAGGCGGCCTGTTACCAGATGGGATGTATTCCCTCCTGGACCTGCGCTTCCTACCAGTGCTGCAACATTCCCGCCTTCGGGGAGTGCGTGGCCTTTGCGGAATCCAACGTGGTGAATTTCTGCAACTCCGTTTTCGGCGCCCGGACGGAGCGGACGGGGGACCTGGTCGACATCTGCTGCGCCCTGACCGGGCGGGTTCCGGCCATGGGGCTTTACCTGAAGGAGAACCGTTACGGGACGAAGCTGTATGACGTGCGGGGGCTTACCTCAAAGCGCCTGGAGGACACTTCCGGCTTTGCGGCTCTCGGCTATCTGATCGGCGCCACCGCCGGAAATCTGGTTCCGGTGGTGGATGGATTTGGGAGGCGGATCACCCAGGAAGAGTTGAAGGCCCTCAGTGCGGCCTCGGCCGCTTCCGGCCCGGTGGGCCTTTTCCACGTGGTCGGGACGACGCCGGAGGCCCCTGACCTTCGGACGGCGACCGGAGGCAGGGAGGTGAAGGAGACGGTGACGGTGACGGATGCGCTTTTGGAGGAAACCTTCCGTGGCCTGTCGGAGGACGGCGGGACGGCGGAGGATGTCCCGGTGGACCTGGTGGTCCTTGGCTGCCCCCATCTGTCCTTCGGGGAATTCTGCCGTGCCATGGACCTTCTGGGGGAGCGGCGGGTTTCGGGCGGGCTTCGGGCCTGGTTTCAGACCAGCGACGCAGTGTACCGCCTGCTGTCCCGCATCGGCATGGTGAAAAAAGCGGAGCGGGCCGGAATCAAGATCATGCGGGATTCCTGCATCATGAACCAGCCCATGGACATGTGGGGCTTTCGGAACGTGGTGGTGAATTCCGGGAAAATGGCCCATTACGCTCCGGGGAACCTGAATGCGAATGTCTATTTTCGGGACATGAGGACCTGCGTGGAGACGATGGCGGCGGGAAGGCTGGTGGATCAGAGATGAAGAGAGAACTTACGTCGGCGAGGACGGTCATCGCCGGTGACGCATCGGGGGAGGTCCTTTACGGAACCACGGCCCTGAGCTTTTGGGGAGGCGTCGACGCCCACAGCGGGTGCGTGATTGATCGAAGGCACAACTTATGCGGTTGTCTCATCACGGGAAAGATGCTGGTCTTGCCAAGGGCTGCCGGTTCCTGCTCGACCTCCGGGATTCTGCTGGAGATGATCCGGGTCGGGACGATGCCGGCGGCCGTCATCTGCGTATATGCGGAACCGCTGCTCTGCATGGGCTCGGTGATCAGCGAAAAGCTCTACGGGAAATGGATGCCGGTCTATACGGTGTCGGAGGAAGAATACGCCCTGCTTGCCAATGCCGGACAGGCGGAGATCAGGGCGGACAGGATCGTTATCACAGAGGGGGAGGGAGAAGTTTGAACAGTTTTGAATTCAAATGTGAGACAAGGATTATTTTCGGGGCGGGAACGGAGTGCCGGGTGGGGCGGGAGATCAAAAAATGCGGAGGCCGCCGGGTGCTGATCGTGTATGGCGGGGGCAGCGTGAAACGTTCCGGGCTGCTTTCACGGGTGGAGGACTGCCTGAAGGAGGAAGGCGTCGACTGGCTGGAGCTGGGGGCGTGGAACCGAACCCGAAGCTCTCCCTGGTCCACAGGGG
>CAJUOF010000360.1 GCA_910587905.1 uncultured Lachnospiraceae bacterium | reverse complement strand
CATACGAGATTCGGTTACGTGACTGGAGTTCAGACGTGTGCTCTTCCGATCTACGAAGATCTGGAAAAAGGGAGACGCCATCGTGTACGAGGCGGAAAACGGAGAGGAAATCCGGATCCCGGAAGGAACTTTGGTTTCGATGAATCTGTGGGGGTTCAGTAAAGGGATTTTTGAAGAGCTTGCCGTCCGGTTCCCAGCCTTTTTAAACAGGGCATTGCGGGAAAATCCTCTGAAAGGGGAGTTTTACATCCCTACCGTAGTCGGTGGACTGATCGAGGAGGGCCGGGCTGCGGTGCAGGTGCTTCATTCCCGTGATCGATGGTTTGGTGTGACCTACAAGGAGGACAAGCCTGTTGTCGTGAGCGCGATCCGAAAACAGAAAGCGGCCGGAATCTATTCGGAGCGGCTCTGGGACTGACAGATTTATAAAAAGTTTAGAAAATTTATAGCACTTTATGAATGATTTCAGGCAGAGTGTGTTATGATGAAAGACAAAGACCGCCAGAGGGAGATGAGAACACGTGAAGTTAAAGACCAAGATTTTGATTACCTTCTTTACGGTCATTCTTGTCCCTATGGCAGCCCTATATCTCTGCCTGGCGATTCTCGGAAATTTTCAGGGCAGATTGTTAAAGTCTGATTACGACATCAGCGGCGTTGGGGATCTGTATTCCGGCGCCGCTGTCCGGGTATTTAATTCACTGACCATGGCCATTCAGCAGGATATCGCGAAAGCGGCCAGGGAGGAGCCGGACTCCTTTGCGGAGCCGGAGTATCAGGCGGCCTTGAATCGGAGGCTGGCCGGGAAATATTCCTTTTTGATCGTGCGGAGAGGCCGGGAGATTATCTATAATGGAAGCTCGGAGGGGGACATCGAAGAGCTGGTTGAGGAACTCCCGGATTTTAGAGGCGGAGACGATGTGGCCAGGGCGGGCGGCAGCGTGTTTGTCGGGGACAGCAAGCGGTTGATCAAGCAGCAGGACTTGTTGTTTTCTGACGGTTCCGAGGGCAGTGTCTTTATTATGACCTATGTGGGGGAGCTGATTCCTCAGGTGAAGCAGCTTTTTGGAAATGTGATGCTGGCGATTCTGATTCTTCTGATCCTGATCGCCATGCTGCTTTCTCTGTGGATTTACCGGACCATCCTCCGGCCCATCGGTGAGCTGAAAAAGGCGACCAACGAGATCAAGGAGGGAAACCTGGATTATGAGCTTGCGATCGGAGAGAGAGACGAAATCGGTGGGCTCTGTATGGACTTCGAGGAGATGCGCCAGAGGCTGAGGGATAATGCTGAGGAAAAGCTTCAGTATGAGCAGGAGAACAAGGAGCTGATCCGAAATATTTCCCATGACCTGAAAACCCCGATCACGGCGATCAAGGGGTATGTGGAGGGAATTATGGACGGCGTCGCCTCGTCGCCGGAGAAGTTGGATAAATATATCCGTACCATCTATAATAAGGCCAATGACATGGATAAGCTCATCGACGAGCTGACCTTTTATTCCAAGATTGATACAAATAAGATCCCTTATGTCTTTGCGAAGATCGATATCAACGCATACTTTGAAGACTGCGTGGAGGAGCTTGGGCTGGAATTGGAATCGAAAAACATTGACCTAGGCTTTTTTGATTACACGGAAGAGCCGGTAACTGTGATTGCCGATGCGGAGCAGTTAAAAAGGGTCGTCAACAACATTGTCAGTAACTCTGTAAAATATCTGGATAAAAAGAGGGGGATCATCAACATTCGCCTCAGGGATGAGGGGGATTTTGTGCAGATCGAGATTGAAGACAATGGGAGGGGGATCGCTGCCAGGGATCTGCCGAACATTTTTGAGCGGTTTTATCGAACGGATTCCTCCCGGAATTCTTCCAGAGGGGGGAGCGGCATTGGTCTTTCCATTGTGAGGAAGATCATCGAGGATCATGGCGGCCGAATCTGGGCCACCAGCAAAGAGTCGATCGGGACGGTCATGCATATTGTACTTAGAAAGCATCAGGAGGTCATCTATGAGTAAAATCTTAATTGTGGAAGATGAGGAGAGTATTGCGGAGTTAGAAAAAGATTATCTGGAGCTTTCCGGCTTTGAGGTGGAGATCGAGACGGACGGAAGCCGTGGACTTCTCCGGGCCATGAAGGAGGATTTTGATCTGTTTCTCCTGGATCTGATGCTTCCGGGCACAGACGGTTTTGAGATCTGCAGGCAGGTGCGGGCCACCAAGAATACCCCAATCCTTATGGTGTCGGCCAAGAAAGACGATATTGACAAAATTCGGGGGCTTGGACTGGGGGCGGATGATTACATCACGAAGCCTTTTAGCCCAAGTGAGATGGTGGCCAGGGTGAAGGCTCATTTGGCCCGATACGAGCGGCTGATCGGGAGCGGCATGCCGGAAAACGAGATCATTGAGATCCGAGGTTTAAAGATCGATAAGACTGCGAGGCGGGTCTATATCAATGGGGAGGAGAAGAATTTTACCACCAAGGAATTTGATCTTTTGACCTTCCTGGCGCAAAATCCCAACCATGTGTTTACCAAGGATGAACTGTTCCGGGAGATCTGGGATATGGAATCGGTGGGGGATATTGCCACTGTGACGGTGCACATCAAGAAAATCCGGGAGAAGATCGAGTATAATACGGCCAGACCTCAGTATATCGAGACCATCTGGGGGGTCGGCTACCGATTTAAAATGTAGCTTGTATACATTGTTCCTGCTCTGTACATAATGAGTTTAACACAAACGGCAAGAAATTTTGTCATTTGGCGAATGAGAGGCAGAAGGCAGGGATGGCATGAAACGGAAGCTTACAGAGAAGCAGAGGATGGCTTTGCTGGTAACAGGAATCACTGCGGCAGTGTATGTTTCGCTGAAATATATACTGCCTTTGGTGATTCCCTTTTTGTTGGCTTACTGGGTGGCCCTTCTGGTGCGCCCTGCCTCCGGGTGGCTCCATAAGAAGCTTTGGCTGAAAGAGGGCGTGTGGGCATCGCTCCTTGTGACGGCCCTCTCTGCGGCTCTGCTGGCGGGGGTATATTATCTGGGAGAACTGTTTTTGGAGCAGCTGTTTCAGGCGGCCAGGCGTCTGCCTCTTTATGTCCGGTATCTCGACGGATGGCTGGACGAGCTCTGCTGCCGCTGTGACGACTGTTTTGGACTCGCCAGAGGGACCTCTTTGGATTTTCTTTACACCCAATGCCAGAATGTGATGGAAAATGCCGGGAGCCAGGCGGGGGCTTACGTGATGGGGAATTCCATGGGACTTTTTAAGGGACTCATAAAAGGGGGAGCGGTTTTTGCCATTGTCTCCATCGGAAGCGTTCTGATGGTGACCTCCATGGAGAGGATCCGGAGATATAGAAATACCTCCGTGTTCCGCCAGGAAATCGCAGCCATTACAGAGTGCCTGAGTAAGATTGGAAAAGCGTTTTTTCGCACGCAGATTTTGATCATGGGGCTGACCTGTCTGATCTGCGGGGCCGGGCTCCATCTTTTGGGAAATTCTTATGCAGTACTTTTGGGTGTGCTGATCGGACTTTTAGATGCGCTCCCGGTATTTGGGACAGGGACGGTGTTTGTTCCCTGGATTATTTTTTCTGTGTTCTCCCGCAGGTTTGCTTATGCGGCGGGCCTTACTGCCATTTATATTCTGTGCTATTTTCTCAGAGAGGTTTTGGAAGCACGTCTGATGGGAGGCCATATGGGGATTGCACCTTTGGAGATGTTGATCAGCATGTATATCGGATTGGCGCTTTTCGGTGTGACGGGGTTTATTCTTGGTCCCTTTGCCTTCATGGTGATTCGGGAACTGGTGGAATTATACAGAGAGAAGCATTGACGAAAGCCGGGAATGCGGGTAAAATAAGAAAAGAACATGCGAAAGTGAAGGAAAAGATTATGGAGAGCAGGAACCAGGGTGGGCAGGTCTTGGATGAACTGCCCAGACAGGCTGTCTTTGCGCTGGATATTGGGACCCGCAGTATCATCGGTATGGTAGGGCTCCCGAGCGACGGGCGGATGGAGATCGCCGCAATCGAGAAGATCGAACATGGTGAGCGGGCCATGATCGACGGTCAGATTGAGAATATCGATCAAGTTTCCCGGACGGCGAGGATCGTGAAGGAGAGGTTGGAGAAAAAGCTGGGATGCCGGCTTTCGAGAGTGGCTGTTGCGGCTGCCGGCCGGTCTCTTCGGACGGAGAGCGTTACATATGAGATGGAGCTTGACCAGGTATCCAGAATCAGTGCGGAGACGGTAAGCCGTCTGGAGGCAGGGGCCATCAGCGAAGCAGAAAAAGCATTTTTTGGCAAAGAGGGGGAGGACGGAGGACGGTATTATCTGGTGGGCTACAGTGTGAGCCGGTATTATCTGGATAATTATATTCTGTCCAGCCTTTTGGACCACAGCGGCCGGATATTGAAGGCGGATGTGATTGCTACCTTCCTGCCCTCTGAGGTGGTGGAAAGTCTGTATGCGGCTATGCGGGGAATTGGCCTGGAGATCGCGAGCCTGACCTTGGAGCCGATTGCGGCCATCAATGCTGCCATTCCCGCCAACATCCGGCTTTTAAACCTGGCATTGGTGGATATCGGAGCCGGGACCTCAGATATTGCTGTCTGCCGGGACGGCTGTATTACCGGTTATACCATGGCGGTCCAGGCAGGAGACGAGCTGACCGAAAGCATTGTGAAGCACTATCTGGTGGATTTTCAGACGGCGGAGGTGATGAAGGCGAAGGTTTCTTCCGGCAGGGAAGAGCCGATTGTCTTTACCGATATCCTGGGATTTGAGAGACAGACCACAGGCGGGGAGCTCTGTGAGAGCGTGAAAGAGGCTTTTTCTGGTTTGTGTGAAGAGATCAGTGCGAAGATCCTTGAGGCAAACGGAAATGTGCCTTCGGCAGTATTTCTGTCGGGGGGAGGAAGCCTGTTTCCCGGGCTCAGAGAGGGGATTGCGGGATGTCTTGATATGGATGTTACCAGGGTTGCGGTGGCAGGGAGGAATTTCGGCACCAACGCAGTTTCCACAGAGTATGACTTGGACAATCCGGAGTACGCCACACCGCTGGGGATTGTGGTTTCCGCAGGTCTCAACATGATCAATGACAGTTTCCGCATTTTGCTGAATGACCAGCCGGCCAAGCTGTTCCGCAGCGGGGTGTTTACGGTCATGAATGTTCTGATGATGAATGGCTACAGCTATCAGGATATGATGGGGAAGTCCGGTCAAAACCTGGTGGTTCAGTTAAATGGAAGGAGGAAGGTATTTTACGGGGAGAAGGCAGAACCATGTATTCTGAAGCTGAATGGGGAAGAGGCACAGCTTTCGGATTTGGTACGGGCGGGAGACAAGATCACCTTTGTTCCGGTCCGGCATGGGGAGGACGCTTCCGCCATGTTGTCACAACTTTTTAAAATGGAGAAGGGTCGTAAGGTGACCATTAACGGCAGGTCTGTGAGGGAAGATGTTCCGCTGAAAAACGGAGATGTGATCCTTGCCGAAGGAGTTCCGGGAGAGCCGCTGCCGGAAAAAGAAAAGCCGGCAGGAGACGGGACGAAGGCGAAAACTCCGAAGAAACGAGGGCCGAAGCCAAAAGCGCAGGCCGAGTCCGGAACAGAACAGAAGAAGAGGGGACGTCCGGCCGGAAAAAAGAGAAGCGCGGTGGAGGCATTGGCTGAGAGACAGAAAACGCTTCACCCGGAAAGCACGGAGGAAATGGGAAGCACAGAAACGGCGGCAGAGCCGGTGATTGCGGAACTAATCGGAAGGACGGAGCCGGCAAAACAGGAAACAACTGTTGTGGAAGAGAAAAAGCCTTCCGAGACAGAGCCGCAGCAGCTTCGGCTGCCGATCGGCGAAATGGAGCCGAATAGAGCAGAAGACGGTGAAACACCGAGCGTGAGTGGGCCAGAGCAGGAAACTGTGACGCCGCAGCCTGCGCCGGCGGGCCGGAGGCTGATGCTCTATCTCAACGATAAGCCCTTGATCCTGCCTCCCAAGCAGGATGGAACTCCCTACTACCTGATGGATATGCTGGAGTACTCCGGCCTTGATATGGAACGGCTGACGGCTCCCGTGATCTTGGAGGTCAATGGGGAGAGCGGAGCGTTCCAGCAGGAACTTAAGGCCGGGGATGCGGTACGCATTTTTGAACAGAAACAGTGGTGATTTCTTTTTCAGTTGCCGCTTATATATTAAAGTTTTGCGACGATAACTAAGTTAAAGGTATTTATATTAAGGATATCTATACATACGATGGAGGAAAACCAGCCATGAAAAATTTAAAGATTCGCTCAAAATTGACACTGGTACTTGTGATCGCAGTACTATGTCTTCTGCTTACAGGTGTCGTGTCTGTGGTCTGCATGACCATTATCAACAAAAAGACTACCGAGATCAATGAAAAGAGCATTCCCATGCTGACCGCGACCCAGGAGCTTCGGACCAATATGGCCGACTTCCGCAGACTGACCCTTCGCCATGTGCTGACCGAAGGCTCAGACGATATGGGGACGATCGAGAAAGAACTGCAGACTTCCAGCGAAGAGATTGCTGCGGGGCTTTCCGACTGCGCTTCCAGAACGGAGAGCAGCGAAGCGAAACAGATGATTCAGAACGTGGAATCCGGCTGGAACACGTATCTGAGTTCTTCCGAACAGGTGCTTCTTGCCAGCAGGCAGGGAGAGAAGGATCAAGCCATGGAGATTTCGATTTCGTCCAGTTCGGATTATGATACCGTGGCAGATCAGCTCGCGGAGCTGACGAAATACTGCGAGAATCACGCGGATAACCTGGCCACGGAGTCCAGAGGCGCTTTCCGTTCGGCCAATACCATCATGCTTACGATCATTGTTGTCAGCATTCTGCTTCTGATTGCAGGTTCCATGGTGGTGATCCGTTTGATCACGAAGCCGGTCAATGAGCTGGATACGGTTTCCAAGAAGATTGCTGAGGGCGAGTTGGATCTGGAAATCAACTATCATTCCAAGGATGAGCTGGGAACTCTGGCTCATAATGTAAACGAAGTGGTTATCCGCCTGAAAGATTATGTGAAATATATTGACGAGATCTCCACGGTACTGGATGAGATGGCAGCCGGTGAGCTGACAGTCCGTTTGACCTATGACTATGCCGGCGAGTTCGCCAAGGTGAAGACTGCCCTGGAGCATATCGCCGATTCGATGAATGATACCATGACCCGCATCAACGAGGCTTCCGGACAGGTGGCCGGCGGAAGTGATCAGGTATCCAGTGCCGCTCAGGCGTTGAGCCAGGGCGCTACCGAGCAGGCCTCCTCTGTGGAAGAGATTGCTGCTACCATCAACGAAATTTCCACTCATGTCAATGAGAATGCGAAACGGGCGGAGGATGCCAAGGATCAGGCCAGCGCCACCGCAAATGAGCTGGAGCTTGGCAAGCAGCAGATGAGCAGCATGACGGCTGCCATGGCTCAGATCGAAGATTCTGCCAACGAGATCAGCAAGATCATCAAGACCATCGAGGATATCGCGTTCCAGACCAATATCCTGGCCCTCAATGCGGCTGTGGAGGCGGCAAGGGCCGGCACCGCGGGCAAGGGCTTCGCAGTTGTCGCCGACGAGGTGCGCAACCTGGCGAGCAAGTCCGCAGAGGCTTCTGCCAATACGGCTTCCCTGATCGGCGCGACCATCAAGGCCGTGAAAGAGGGCGCCGATATCGCAGAGCAGACAGCGTCTTCCTTCAACAGGATTACGGAGATGTCGGAACAGTCCGCGGCGATTGTCTTCGAGATTTCCAAGGCTTCCAAGGAGCAGGCGGCGGCCGTGTCCCAGGTCATGGTGGGAATCGATCAGATCTCCAGCGTGGTTCAGACCAACTCTGCGACTGCGGAAGAGAATGCGGCTTCCAGTGAGGAGCTTTCCGGTCAGGCTCAGGTGCTGAAGGGATTGGTGTCCAGGTTCAAGCTGAGAGGCGGTTCTTCCTCCTACAGCAGCGCACCTTCCTACAGTGCTCCGTCCTATGAGGATACTTCCTCCTATGTGGAGACCAGAAGCAGCGGATTAGATAAGTATTAATTCTATTGTCAGCTATGCAGTGCTTTCATAAATACGAGGAACAAATGTAGTTAAATTCAAAAAGAAAGGAGAGGCAGAATATGTTAGTTTCATCTGCGGCAACAAGCCGCTATCAGGCTACGGTAGATATAAAAGCAACCAGGACGGTGGGCGTTTCCAAAGAAGAGGCAGCCGCCGCTTCCGAGGGGAAGAAGGCAGATGTAGATACCTTTGTGAAGAGCGGCGAAGCGGCTTCCGGAGAGACGAAGAGGCTTTCGGCTACGGAGCTTCAGAAGTATCAGGAACAGAGGGAGCAGTCCTTCACGAAGATGATCAATGACATCGTGAGCAAACAGGCCAATGCGGGGAAGAAGGCAGAGCAGCTTGCGAAGAATGGACTCACGAAAGATTTCTTCAGCGATCTGGTGGTGACGCCGGAGCAGGCATTGGCGGCAGAACAGTCGATCGGTGAGGATGGCGAGTGGGGAGTCAATGCGGTAGCTACCAGAATTATGGATATGTGCGTTGCACTTTCCGGTGGAGATGCTTCCAAAGTCGAAGAACTGAGGGCGGCTGTTGATAAGGGATTCAAACAAGCCATGGGGCAGTGGGGAAGTTCTCTTCCTTCTATTTGCAGCCAGACCCACGACGAGATCAACAAACGGTTTGATTACTGGAAGCAGAATGGAAGCCTGGATGGTTATCAATATCAGAAAGCGGCTTCCGATTCAGGGAAATAAAAGTTTGAACAAAATTAAAAGAGCGGAGTTTATCAGATTCCGCTCTTTTTCATGCGGAAAAATCGACAAAAAGGTTGTTTTTATGCTTGTAAATATGGTATTATAAATAATAGCTTTCTTTTTGCAGACGACAGAAATTGGGTTAAAAAACTAACGATGGAAAGTATTGTTTTTTCCGTGTTCGCTATTGCTTTTGGAAAGGGAAATTGGTATACTGAGTAAGTCGGAACGAACGAAAACAGAGAGAAGGAGTGATTTGTGTG
>CAJUOF010000359.1 GCA_910587905.1 uncultured Lachnospiraceae bacterium | reverse complement strand
TGGCGTGCACGTCCAGCGGCGTGGACCGGGCCGGGAAGAAAGGGGCCATTGGAAATTCCATGGCGGCGGGGATCTGCCACAGCTTTGCGTCGGACGGACGCTGCATCTCCCTGCTCAAGATCCTTCTGACCAACCACTGCATCTATGACTGCAAATACTGCCTAAACAGGCGGTCCAACGACGTGGCACGGGCGGCGTTCACACCGGACGAGATCTGTTCCCTGACCATAGAATTTTATCGGAGGAACTATATCGAAGGCCTGTTTTTAAGCTCCGGCGTGCTCCGCTCTCCGACTTATACCATGGAGCAGATCTACGAGGTGGTCTGGAAGCTTAGGCGGGTGCACCGGTTCCGGGGATACATCCATGTGAAGGCCATTCCCGGAGCGGACGATTCCATCCTGGACGAGGTGGGGCTTTTGGCAGATCGGATGAGCGTCAACCTGGAGCTTCCCACGGCGGACAGTCTGCGCACCTTGGCGCCCCACAAGAGCCGGGACAGCATTTTGAAGCCCATGAGCCGCATCCAGAAGAAGATCGTGGAATCTAGGCAGTCCATGGGACAGACGGCCAGGCTGGAGCGGGCCTGGGGCGTGAAGGGCTTGTCGAACGGGCTGTTCGGGGAGGATGAGTACCAGAGACGGCTGGTGGGGGAGGACAGTTTCAAGCTTGAGGGCGGGATTGGAACCAGCGTCCTGCGGCCGCCGGAGCGAGGCCTGGATATTCGAACCTTTGCACCGGCGGGACAGAGCACCCAGATGATTGTGGGGGCCACGCCGGAGAGCGATTACCATATGATGATGGTGACTCAGGCCTTGTACCGCCAGTATGATCTAAAACGAGTGTTTTTTTCGGCCTATATCGGGCTCAACGAGGACAGTGTCCTTCCAGCTCCCGGAAGCCCGCCGCCTCTTCTCAGGGAGCATCGGCTCTACCAGGCTGACTGGCTTCTTCGATTTTACGGCTTTCGGGCCGAGGAGCTTTTGTCTGAGGAGCGGCCAAATTTTAATGTCCTGCTGGATCCCAAATGCGACTGGGCCGTTCGCCATCTGGAATATTTTCCGGTGGAAATTATGAGCGCCGACTACGAGATGCTTCTCCGGGTGCCGGGGATCGGGGCCAAATCTGCCAGGAGGATCTATAACGCCAGACGGTTCGGGAGTTTGGATTTTCCGGATCTGAGACGGATGGGAGTGGTGTTAAAGCGAGCCCATTATTTTATCACCCTGGGAGGGAAGCAGATGTTTCCGGTCCGCCTGGAGGAAAACAGGATCACGGCGGGGCTCATCGACGACAACCGGAAGAAGAATTGGGAACTTTCTCACAGGGAATGTTACCGCCAGTTAAACCTTTTCGACGACATGAAGCTTGAGGCGGCACCCGGGGCAGAAGACTTTCAGAAGGCCGCCGGAGGACAATTATAAGAAAGGGATTTTACCATGAAGGCATTTTTATGCGAGGACTCCCTGGAAGGAATTTTTACGGGAATCTATGTCGCCTGGGCCTCGGGCTTTGGACATGAGAACGTGCGGTTGTTGATGAAGGATCAGTATGAGCCGGAATTTTTCATGGAATATGAAACGGTGGAGCCGGACGATGAAAAGTCGGAGAAGGTGGCGCGTTCCATCCAGAGGAAGATTTCAGGAGAAGCTTTCCGGGTGGTCTGCCGGGCGGCATTTTCGGCCAGACCGGAGCGGGCGGATACGATCTACCGTTTCCTGATTGAAGGATTCCGTCATGGGGGGAGGGTCCTGCGGCTTTTGCAGAGACCTGCGGTGGCGGAGGTTTTTGCGCTTTCCAGGAAAGTGGCCAATGAAGCCCATCAGTATCTGGAGTTTATTCGCTTTGAGCAGTTGGAAAACGGAGTCCTTTTTGCCGCAATCTCGCCAAAGAGCCGGGTCATCATGCTGGTGGCGCCCCATTTTGCGGACCGCTTTCCGGGGGAGAACTGGGTGATCTATGATGATGTCAGGGAGGAGGCGGCCATCCATATGGCCGGAGAAGACTGGATGACGGCAAAGATTCCGAAGGGACAGGCGAAGGCCTTTCTGGAAACCTATGGGGCATCGGATCATTACGAGGACCTGTGGAAGACGTTCTTTCATTCCATCGGAATCAAGGAGCGGGAGAATCCCGGTTGCCAGAGAAACTTTCTGCCGATCTGGTACAGGAAGCACATGACAGAGTTTCTGTGATTTTGCGCAGGGTACAAAACATGGCGAAAAG
>CAJUOF010000358.1 GCA_910587905.1 uncultured Lachnospiraceae bacterium | reverse complement strand
GATCTGCTGGGCAAAAAATGGTGAGGAGGCCGGAACCGTGGGCCTGGGAAAACGAGCAGAGGCGATCGAAGTCAAGCTGGTGGCTAAGGGCTTTATTCCAAAGGGAAACGGGATCGGTGCTGCCTGCTACTGGAGTTCTCCCGTAGTCAGGTATTCAACGCATATGCAGTCCTATGGATGGATGAATGCGGTATCCAATGGAGCTGTGGGTGGAGTGACGGGGAAATCTAAACGCATGGAGGCGATCAAGATCAATGTATCCAGCCCTCATTTTTCGGGAGGAGTTCGATACCGTACTTACGTGCAGACTTATGGCTGGCTGGACTGGGTGTCCGACGGAGCTGTGGGCGGTACGATGAAACAGTCGAAGCGGATGGAAGCGATTCAGATTGAGCTGACAGGACCTTTGGCAGAGAAGTATGATATCTATTACCGTGTCCACGCGCAGAGCTACGGCTGGATGGGCTGGGCGAAAAACGGAGAATCTGCCGGGACAGCGGACGTGGCGAAACGGATTGAGGCAGTGCAGATCCAACTTGTTCCCAGAGGCGGAGGCGCACCGGGGAGTACGTCAGGCGCATTCTATCGGCCGTATGGAGTTTTTTATGAGACCCACGCGCAGAGCTATGGCTGGCAGCCTGCAAAGGAAAACGGGCAGACCAGCGGTACTGTGGGAAAGGCCAAACGTTTAGAGGGGATTAAGATTTATCTTAAAAACCAGGAGGTTTCCGGTGATATCAATTATCGGGCCTATGTGCAAAGCTATGGTTGGCTTAATTGGGTGAAAAACGGTCAGGTAAGCGGAACCACAGGCAAAGCAAAACGTTTGGAAGCAATTCAGATCAATCTTTCTGGGAAAATGGCGGAAAAATACGATATTTATTATCGGGTCCATGCCCAGAATTTTGGCTGGCTTGGCTGGGCAAAAAATGGAGAATCTGCCGGGACAGCAGGCTATGCAAAGCGTTTAGAGGCAATTCAGATACGTCTGGTGGAGAAGGATGGTCCGGCGCCAGGTAAAACGGAAGATGCTTTCCGGGAGCCGACGGGAGTTTTTTATGAGACTCATGCGCAGAGCTATGGCTGGCAGCCTCAAAAGGAAAATGGCCAGACCAGTGGAACTGTGGGGGCGGCGAAGCGTCTGGAGGGGATCCGGATTTCTCTCAAGAATATGGGTATTTCCGGGGATATCAATTATCAGACTTACGTCCAGAGCTATGGCTGGCTGGACTGGGTGAAAAACGGCCAGGTGAGCGGAACGGTCGGCAAGGCGAAACGTCTGGAAGCTATTCAGATTACTCTTTCAGGAGAATTGGCGGATAGTTATGATATCTACTATCGTGTTCACGCTCAAACCTACGGTTGGCTTGGCTGGGCAAAAAATGGAGAGATAGCGGGGACCTTGGGGCAGGCGAAACGTCTGGAAGCCATTGAAATCAAGCTGGTGCCTAAGGGAACCTTGGTGCCGGGAAGCGGCGACTCTTATCGTTCGTCTCTGCCGGAAGAGGCAGTGCCGCCCACAGAGCAGGTACCGGAGACAGAACTGGTCATGGAGCAGGAAACAGCAGAACCTTCCATGGAGCAGGGGGCTGAAGTGCCGTCTACAGGGTCAGCAGAACCTTCGGTTACGGAGACAAGACAGGAAACAGAGGCTCCATCGGTAAAGCAGGAAGCAGAGACAGAAGCAGGAACTACAGAACAGAAAGTGGAAACTTCGTCTGTAGAACAAGAGCAGGAAATGGAAATACAGGCTGTGGAGCCAGAGCAGGGAACGGAGGCCTTAGAGAGCCGTGAAATATTATATTGACAATATCAAAAAAAAAGATTCTGAGATGGTCGTGTCAGGGTGGGCAGTCAGCGACTCTCCCGATGTTCCTGTGGAAATTGAAATCGTGGGAACAAAGAACGGGAATGTTCCGTTTAGCCGTGCAGATGCGGGGCGCTTCGATGTGAACCGGGAATTTTTTCTGGGAAAAAGTGCATTGAAGCTGGGCTTTTGCATTACCTTTCCCTGCGACCCGGAGGATGTCTATGAAATTGTATTTCGGGCAGATGGAAAAATTATTAGGGGAAAGCTGACGGCCGGTGGGACGAAAGAGCATCATGCCGTGCATTTTGTGCGGTTTCGCCAGCTCTTTCGGCCCGATACCATACAGAGAGGATTTGCCATTTTAAAGCAATATGGCTGGAAAGCTTTTTTCAAGAAATTATCTGGGAAACTAAAGAAAAATAAGGATAGGTATAACGATTGGCGGGCGCAGGTACAGCCTTCCCCGGCTGAGCTGGAGAAACAGAGAAAAACACAATTTCCTGTTTCTCCCAAATTCAGCGTCATCGTGCCTCTTTATCGGACACCAGAAAGGCTTTTGGCGCAGATGATTCAGTCTGTTCAAGAACAAACCTATGAAAACTGGGAGCTCTGTCTGGCAGATGGAAGCGGAACAGATGGCTTTGACGGAAAACGTTTTTTTGAAAAGCTTCAGGCTTACTCAAAAATGGATAACCGGATTCGGTGTGTTCGTCTGTCGGAAAACTTGGGTATTGCGGGGAATACCAATGCAGCGCTGGCTATGGCTTCCGGGGATTACATTGTTCTCCTGGATCACGACGATACCCTCTCTGAGGACGCCCTTTACGAATGTGCTCTCAGAATTAATCGGGAGGCGGGAGAGGGACGCAAGGCACAGGTACTTTACTCAGATGAGGATAAGCTTAAGGAGAAGCAGAGGAGAGCATTCTACTTTGATCCTCATTTTAAGCCGGATTTCAATCCGGATTTACTTCGAAGTGTAAATTATATCTCTCATTTGTTTGTGGCTGAGAAGGGATTGGTGGAAGCCGTCGGAGGTTTCCAAACAGAATTTGACGGCTCCCAGGATTACGATTTCATTTTCCGCTGTACGGAGGCAGCGAGGGTCATCTGTCACATTCCAAAGGTACTCTATCACTGGAGAGTCAACGAGGGTTCTACGGCGGAGGATCCGGAAAAGAAACTATATGCCTTTGAAGCCGGAGCGAGGGCCATCAAAGCCCACTGTGAGCGGATTGGTATTGGGAGAGTAGAAGTAGAGGAAAACGAGGTGCTTGGTACCTATCGGGTACGGTATCCGGTGAAGGGGAAACCTCTTGTTTCTGTCATTATTCCAAGCAAGGATCATACGGATGATCTGCAGGTGTGCGTAAAATCCCTTCTGGAAAAGGCTTCCTATAAAAATCTGGAAGTAATTGTTGTGGAAAATAACAGTACCGAGGAAGAAACCTTCCGCTGCTATGAAGAGCTGGAAAAGCGTTATAAGAATCTTCAAGTCATATACTGGAAGGAAAAGGGATTCAATTTTTCGGCAATCAACAATTATGCGCTGCCTTACACAAAGGGCGAATATCTGCTGTTTTTGAATAACGATACGGAATTGATCAATGAAGACTGTATCGAGGAGCTGTTGGGGTTCTGCCAGCGGGAAGAGGTGGGAATTGTAGGAGCGCAGCTTTTTTATGATGATGATACCATCCAGCACGCGGGTGTGGTTGTTGGCTATAAAGGGATCGCCGGACATACCTTTGTCGGTTTCCATAAAGGTGAAAAAACCTACTTTTTGCGTTCGATGTGTGCGCAGGATTACAGCGCGGTTACCGCCGCCTGTATGCTGACGAAGAGGAGTGTGTTTGAGGCAGTGGGTGGTTTTGATGAAGGAATCGCTGTGGCATTTAATGATATTGATTACTGTTTAAAGGTAGGGAGCCTTGGAAAGCTGGTAGTCTATAATCCTTTTGCGCAGCTTTATCATTATGAATCAAAATCCAGGGGGATTGAAGATACACCGGAAAAAATTCTTCGTTTTGATAACGAGGTGGAGACATTCCGAAAGCGGTGGAAGGACATTCTGGCAGCTGGGGATCCTTATTATAATCCCAATCTGACCCTTCTGACCTCAGATTTTTCTTTGCGGAATTTTACGAAAGAGCCTTTGGATGGGGCAAAGGCTTAAATGATATTGGTAAATTTTGTAAAAAGTGTACGATTATTACAAAAACGTTACAAAATTATGCTTTTCCGTTGCGGAAGTTCCCATTTGTGGTATAATAGAAAAAATGTCGGTTTGTGATATGGCAGAAAGAATGATCATCATCGGGGTGGGGTATGTACCGTAAGAAAAATCAAATTATGGAGATTGTTGTCTGCCTGATTGATATGGCGGTGACATTCTGCAGCCTTTGGTTTGCAGGGCTGTTGCGGTATGGAAGCACTGCGGCATATGCGTCACAAGTGGATTTTGAGGTTCTCTTTAGTGTGATAGCAGTGATACATGTGGCAGCATTTTATATATTGAGAGTCTGTGAGGGATTTTATAGGAGAGATCGATATCAGGAAGCCGTATTGAGCATAAAATACAATTTAATCCTGATTGCGACAGCCATATTTTTGGGATTTACCATAAAAAATGACATGTTTCTGTCCCGGTTGGTGATGGGATACTTCTTTGTGTTAAATACTTGTTTTGTATGGATGTCCCATATTTTCATTCGGAATTGGGAGCGGCTTTTTCATCTCAACATCAGACGGAAACGGAACCTTCTGATTGTGACGACAACAGACAGATTGAAGCAGGTTCTATTTCGGTTTGGTCATTCTAAAGAGGTTCGTTGGCAGATTGTAGGAGTTATGCTTCTCGATGAGATGGAGCTGCCTGATGAGATGGAATCTGAGGTCCCTTTTATTTCAAACAAGGGGGAAGCATATCTGGAATTTGCGACGCAGCATGTGGTAGACGAGGTGTTCATCCATGTCAATGAGCTGCAGAAAAGGGAATCCTATTTGAAAAATATGATCCTGGAGCTGGAAAAGATGGGGGTAGTGGTCAGTCTGAGCCTGGACCTTTTCAATCTGGATCAGCATGGTACAAAGCAGATCTACAATATGGAACAGTACCATGTAGTGGCTTTTTCCAGCAGACTGTTTGATTATCGCATGGTGATCCTGAAGCGGCTTATAGATATCATTGGTGCGTTGGTAGGGCTTGCCTTCACAGCACTGATCGGGCTTGTTCTTGCGCCCTTTCTTCTTCTGGAGTCGAGGGGGCCTTTGATTTTTTGCCAGGATCGGGTTGGAGTCAATGGACGGATTTTTAAATTTTACAAGTTTCGTTCCATGTACGCAGATGCGGAGGAACGGAAAAAGGACTTGCAAAACCAGAATGAAGTGAAAGGGCCAATGTTTAAAATCGAGAACGATCCCCGGATTACGAGGGTAGGCTCCTTTATTCGAAAGACAAGCATTGACGAACTTCCTCAGTTTTGGAATGTTCTAAAAGGTGATATGAGTCTGGTTGGGACAAGGCCGCCGACGGTGGATGAGTATGAACAGTATAATTCTCAGCAGAAGAGAAGGATCAGCTTTCGGCCGGGGATCACAGGTTTATGGCAGATCAGTGGACGCAGTGATATCAAGGACTTTGATGAGGTAGTGAGGATGGATCTGGAGTATATTGACAACTGGTCCATATCGCTGGATATCAAGATTATATTAAAGACGATTGTGTTTGTGTTCCGCAGAAGCGGAGCCAGATAGCAATCCAGAGGATTTCATATGTTTGTAATCAATATTTTTTTGGCAATACTTGTGCTTTGGGTTGTACCTTATCTGGCGGGAAATGGGTTTTGTGAATTTTTAGGAATCAAAAAGACCATACCAAAGCTCTACCTGCTTGGCCTTGTGGCTATTTGGGCATTTTGCCAGATAGTCACGGTACCTCTCGTATTATTAAAAGCCTCTTTTTGGGTCATAATTGTGCTCTTAACTTTATGGATTGGGTCGCTGTGTGGGTATGGCATTCGTAAAAAGCATTTTCCCACGATGCGGGGAAAGAAAAAAACTTGGGAGCAGAAGAGTGTGATTCTGATCACAGGAATTCTGATCATTGTTTTTTTTACTGCGATGCTTCTTGGACAGCATACGGATGCAGATGATTCCAGATTTGTGGTCAATGCAGTGGATATTGTCAGGACAAACCGCTTGTTTTTGACAGACCCCAATACGGGAAACCAGATCTCCACCTGGCTGGGGGAATTAAGCAAGGATGTTACGGCTCCCTGGGCAGTATATCTCGCTTACTGCGGAAAGCTGACAGGGAATTCTCCGACAGTGATTGCCCATCTGTTATTGCCGCTTGCTATTTTAACTGCAATATTTGGTGTGTGGTGGATGCTTTCGGAAGAGTTTTTGGGAGCAGATGTCTTACATAGCTGTGTGTTCCTGGATGTAATGATGGTTTTGCATTTATACGGATATTATTCTGTGTATAATGCGGAAGCGTTTACGATGCTTCGACTGTGGCAGGGAAAGGCAGTCGTTGCGGGGCTGGGAATCCCTGCGATGTTTTTGATATGTATGTGGATTTATCAGCATAATAGAAAGAGCGATTATATTTGTTTGATATGTCTGGATCTTGCACTCTGTTTGATGTCTGGAATGGGAGTGATCATCGGAGCTCTTTTGCTAGGGTGTTTCGGGCTGATTTATGGCATATTTAAACGGAACTGGAAAATTACTCTGCGATTTTGGCTGATGATCATTCCCAATGGGATTTACTATCTGATCTATTATCTGATCAAGTCGTAAGCAGGGGTACAGATACAGAGGAGACAACGATGGAAGAGGCGATGTACCAGATTACTCACTGGTGTCAGGAATATTACGGCGATGGTTTTTTTCTGATGATGGCCATAGTTTCATACATCTACTTATTTGCCCACGGAAAAAACGAGAAAAAGCGTTTGATCTACCCAATTGCACTGCTGGTGTTTTGCGTGTTAAACCCGCTTTTGTATTTTTTAGTGTTTTACCAGATTATTTACTGGCGGATGTTCTGGGTGATTCCCGATGCGCTGGTGATTGCCTGTGCGGTGACAAAGTTGGTGAAAGCAAGCGAGAAAATGCTGGATAAGGTGCTTATTCTTGTGATGGTACTGGCATTTTTGATCTATAATGGAACTAATGTCTATGAAAACGGCGGATTTACTTTCATTCAAAATCCAGAGAAGGTTGACCAGCCGGTAAAGGAAGTCTGCGACATCATGCTGGAATTGGAGGATTCTCCCAGATGCATCCTTCCAAGGCCGCTTTTGACCCAAGCCAGACAATATTCCGGGCAGATTCAGACTATGTATGGACGAAATGTACAGGGATATATTTTGGATGCCAATGAAGATCAGTGGGGCATGTTTTACAAAATGGAAAGCGGGACGGTGAATTTCAATTTTATTTTTAGAGTGGCTTCCGAACAGGGTTATCACTTCGTGGTTACCTACGAGTGGCATGAAGCGTTAAAGAGCGTCTTAGAGAAGTATCATTTCCGAGAGGTTGACGTTGTGGGGGATTATCGAATTTACTATTCTGGGGGAGAATAGGAATAGAATAAGAACAGGGGCACAGGGGAATGGTACAAAAGAAGCCGTATTGTTCTATATAAAAGAAACAGCAAAAGAGGAATAGAGAAGCTTACGAAAAAGGAGTTAAATATCAATGAAAAAAGCACTGATTACCGGTATTACCGGACAGGACGGTTCTTATTTGGCGGAGTTTTTGTTGGAAAAGGGATATGAGGTGCATGGCATGGTTCGCCGGGCGTCCATCTCCAATACGTCCCGGATCGATCACCTGCTTGAGAAGAAAGCGGTTACACTGCATGACGGAGATTTATCCGATTCTTCTTCTCTGGTTCGGATTATCGGATTGGTGAAACCAGATGAAATCTATAATCTGGCGGCTCAGTCCCACGTACAGGTGTCCTTTGACGTGCCGGAGTATTCGGGGGACGTGGATGCGCTGGGCGTGCTGCGGATTCTGGAGGCGGTTCGTATCCTGGGACTGAAAGAGACAACCAGGGTTTATCAGGCTTCCACTTCCGAGTTGTACGGAAGGGTGGAGGAGGTTCCTCAGAGGGAGACGACGCCGTTCCATCCTTACAGCCCCTATGCGGTCGCAAAGCAGTATGGCTTCTGGATTACCAAAGAATATCGGGAAGCGTATGGTATGTTTGCGGTCAATGGAATCTTATTTAATCATGAGTCAGAGCGGCGTGGTGAGAATTTCGTCACCAGAAAGATCACTTTGGCGGCGGGACGGATCGCTGAGGGGCTGCAGGATCATCTGGAGCTTGGAAATCTGGACTCTTTGCGGGATTGGGGCTATGCGAAGGATTACGTGGAATGCATGTGGCTGATCATGCAGCAGGATAAGCCGGAGGATTTTGTCATTGCCACCGGTGTGCAGCACACGGTCCGAGACTTTGCGGAGAAGGCATTTGCGGCGAACGGCATTGCGCTTCGCTGGGAGGGCTCCGGGCTGGAGGAAAAAGGATATGATGCCCGGACGGGGAAGATGTTGGTCTGTGTGAATCCTGCCTGGTTTCGGCCGACGGACGTGGACAACCTGTGGGGAGATCCGACGAAGGCGAAGACGGTGCTGGGGTGGAATCCTCAGAAAACCAGTTATGAAGAACTCGTGAGGATCATGGCGGAACACGACAGGGCTTTGGCGAAAAAGAGTCGGCTAAATACAGAGGAGAATAGGAAATGAATATCGTACTACTGTCCGGGGGATCCGGAAAAAGGCTCTGGCCTCTGTCCAACGACGTGCGTTCCAAGCAGTTTATTAAAATATTCAAGAAAGAAGACGGAACTTATGAGTCCATGCTGCAGCGGGTGTATCAGCAGATCAAAAAAGTAGATGCAGATGCTACCGTTACCATCGCGACATCTAAGACGCAGGTTTCCGCCATTCACAATCAACTGGGGGAGGATGTGGGGATTTCCGTGGAACCCTGCCGCAGAGACACGTTTCCTGCCATTGCCCTGGCTACTGCTTATCTTGTAGATGTGCAGAAGGTCAGTCCGGAGGAGACAGTGGTGGTCTGCCCGGTGGACCCTTACGTGAACGACGACTATTTTGAGGCACTGAAGGTGTTGGGGGAGCAGGCGGAAAAGGGAGAGGCTAATCTTGTTTTGATGGGGATTGAGCCGACCTATCCCAGTGCGAAATATGGTTATATTATTCCGAAGGATAAGAGCAGCGTCAGCAAAGTGTCTACTTTTAAGGAGAAGCCGGACGAGGAGACTGCAAAAGAGTATATCGCTCAGGGAGCTCTCTGGAACGGCGGTGTGTTCGCCTACCGGTTGAACTATGTGCTGGATAAGGCCCGTCAGCTCATCGATTTTACGGATTATTATGATTTGTTTGCAAAATATGATACGTTGAAGAAGATATCCTTCGATTATGCGGTGGTGGAGCGGGAAACGAAGATTCAGGTGATGCGGTTTGCCGGCCAGTGGAAGGATCTGGGAACCTGGAATACCCTGACGGAGGCCATGGCGGAAACCTGTGTCGGGGATGCACTTATGGACGAGACTTGTAAAAATGTTCACATCATCAACGAGATGAGCGTGCCGGTGCTTGCCATGGGACTTAAGGACGTGGTGATCTCCGCCAGCCCGGATGGGATTCTGGTGTCGGATAAGCTTCAGTCCAGCCGTATCAAACCATTTGTTGACAAGCTTGACAATCAGATCATGTTTGCGGAAAAGTCCTGGGGGAGCTATCAAGTGCTGGATGTGGAGAAGGGGAGTCTGACCATCAAAGTGACGCTGAATGCGGGCCACCGTATGAATTATCACAGCCATAAGCACAGGGATGAGATTTGGGTGGTGCTTTCCGGAAAGGGACGTACCATCGTGGACGGTATGGAACAGGAGATTTCTACAGGGGATGTGATCACCATGCAGGCCGGCTGTAGACATATTGTTTTTGCAGATACGGAGCTCAAGCTTATTGAGGTCCAGCTTGGCGGGGAGATTTCCGTTTATGACAAACAAAAGTATCCGATCGGGACGTAATCCATTTTTATTGCTGCCTGCCGGTAAGGATTATCTCTGGGGGGGATGCCGCTTGAATGATGACTTTTCAAAGGGCATTCAGATGGATCCTTTGGCGGAGACCTGGGAGTGTTCCACCCACCCGGACGGACCGAGCCATGTGGGAAGCGGGAAGTACGAGGGGCAGTCCCTCAGGCAGGTGCTTCATCTGCATCCGGAATTTCTGGGGACGCATCCGGAAACAGGGGACGAACTTCCGATCCTGATTAAGCTGATTGATGCGAAACAGGATCTTTCCATTCAGGTGCATCCGGACGACGCATATGCGATGGCCAATGAAAACGGCCAGCATGGAAAGACGGAGATGTGGTATGTGCTGGATGCGGAACCGGGAGCGGAGTTGGTGTACGGCTTTCGGCGCGATGTGAGAAAAGAGCTTTTGGAAGATGCGGTCCTGACAGGAACCATAGAGCGGTATCTCAGACGGGTTCCAGTCAGAAAGGACGATGTGTTTTACATTGAGGCAGGCACTGTCCATGCCATAGGTGCGGGGATTCTGATTGCCGAGGTGCAGGAGAGTTCCAATTTGACCTATCGTCTGTATGATTATGGAAGAACAGACCGAGAGGGAAGAAAGCGGGCGCTTCATATCGATAGGGCTCTGGAGGTTGCGAATTTAAAAACGAGTAAAGAGCCCAGGCAGCCGCTTCGGGTTCTCAAATACCGGCGGGGATGTGCGTCAGAGCTGCTCTGCCGTTGTCAATATTTTGAAGTACATCGTCTGCTTGTCAATACAGAACGGTGCAGAGAGCTGGTGGAGTACCAGTCGGACAGCAGCTCTTTCCGGGTGCTGCTGTGCATGAGCGGGTGCGGTTCCGTGATCGGCGAGGACGGAGAAATGTTTAACTTTTTTAAGGGAGATTGTATCTTTTTTCCGGCGGATTCCGCAAAGGTGAGGATCCATGGAAAGGCCCAGCTTTTGGACGTGCGCGGATAAAAACGTGGAGATAAAAAGGAGAATTGCATTTTATGGACGGCAGGATTTTGGAGAAGTATCAGGTTTGGAGAGAGCGGGCGCACGGTGACTCGGACGTCTGGGAGGAGATTCAAAAGCTGGAAGGGAATGAGCCAGGGATCTGTGACGCCTTTTATCGGGATTTAGCGTTTGGAACCGGCGGCCTGCGGGGCCTGATCGGAGCAGGGACAAACCGCATGAATATCTATACCGTCGGGAAGGCTTCTCAGGGGCTTGCAGATTATGTGAAAAAACACTTTCCTTCTTCCGAATGGAAAATTGCTGTGAGCTATGATTCCCGCATCAAATCTGACCTGTTTGCCAGGGTGGCTTCCGGCGTGTTTGCGGCAAACGGAATTGAAGTCTATTTGTATCCGCAGCTTATGCCTACGCCGTGCCTTTCTTTTGCAGTGCGTTATCTCTCCTGTGCGGCGGGAATCATGGTGACGGCTTCCCATAACCCATCCAAATACAATGGTTATAAAGTCTATGGGGCAGACGGATGCCAGATTACCACAGAGACGGCTGCCAAAATCCTGCAGGAAATTGAGAAATTAGATGTCTTTGACGACGTGAAACAGAGAGATTTTGACGCGGCGCTGGCCTCCGGGATGGTGTCTTATATCGGGGAAGAGGTCTACACGGCCTTTGTGGAGGCCGTGAAAAAGCAATCCGTGCTGGGAAGTGAAACAGTCAGTAAAGATGTGGCGATCGTATATTCGCCATTAAACGGCACAGGGCTTCACCCGGTTCTGCGCACGCTGAGGGAGAGCGGCTACACCAATATCACCGTGGTGAAGGAGCAGGAAGAGCCGGACGGGAACTTCCCGACTTGTCCTTATCCGAATCCGGAAATCAAAGAGGCCATGGCTCTGGGCATGAAATATGCGAAGGAAAATCAGGCGGACCTTCTGCTGGCAACCGACCCGGACTGCGACCGGGTGGGAATTGCCGTGAGGAAGGCAGCAGGGGAGTATGTTCTGCTTTCCGGCAATGAGACGGGAGTTCTACTTCTCGATTATATCTGCAGCAGGCGCACTGCGGAAGGGACGATGCCAAAGGATCCGGTTATGGTGAAGACCATCGTCACCACCGACATGGGAGAACAGATCGCCTCCCACTATGGCGTAAAGACGGTCAATGTTCTGACCGGCTTTAAATTTATCGGAGAGCAGATCGGGCTTTTGGAGAAACAGGGAAAAGAGGATTCCTATATTTTCGGCTTTGAGGAGAGTTACGGATATCTGAGCGGTTCTTATGTGAGAGATAAGGACGCAGTGGACGGTGCCTTCCTGATCTGCGAGATGTTTGCTTATTATGCGTCCCAGGGGATCGGTCTGCTTGAAAAGTTGGAAGAGCTTTACCAGACCTACGGATTTCGGCTGAACACGCTTCACTCCTATGAGTTTGAAGGGGCCTCCGGTTTCGCCAGAATGCAGGAGATCATGGAAGCCTTCCGGGGAGGAATTTCTGATTTTGGAGGAAGGAAAGTCACAGAGCTTTTGGATTATGCCGTTGGTCTTGACGGACTGCCCAAATCGGATGTGCTTAAATTTTTGCTGGAAGGGAATTCGTCGGTGGTGATCCGGCCCTCTGGCACGGAGCCGAAGCTGAAGGCGTATATTTCAGTATCCGCAGGCGACAGGGAAGAGGCGGAAGCGGTAGAAAGGCAGATTGTTGCAGATTTGAAAGAACGATTGTTCAATCAGTAGATGAAAGCGGAAAAAACGGCCATGAGAATCGCAGTGGATTTAACCTCCTTGGCGGATAATTTCTCTGGTATTGAGAGGATGGCCTTAAACATTGCCAGAGAATTACTGGAAATAAACCGGGAAGATGAATATTATCTTATTTTTAAACGAGAAATCCATCCTGATTTTGTATGCTATCAGGAAGAACCTCATGTGAAATTCAGGGTGCTTCCGGAAAAGAATAAGCTGTGGTTTTATCAGATCACTCTTTTCAGAGCGTTAAAAAATCTGGATGCGGACATTTTTCTGTTTTTGGCTTTTCCCGCCCCTTTCTTTTTGGGCAAAAAGAAAATGATCAATACTATCCATGACATGGGGTGTTGGGACTGTCCGGAAACAATGAAGAGAAAGATGGTCGTCTATTTTCGGCTTATGCATCGGAATATAGCGGCAAAAAGCTGGAAGATTCTTACAATTTCGAAATTCAGCAAGAATCGAATTTTAAAGCATCTGAATGTAAGTAAAGAAAAGCTTCAGGTCGTTTATCTCGGCGTATCAGAGAATTTGTATGGGGTTTCTCCTGAGAGCTGGGATGCGATACGAGAGCGTTACGGACTTCCGGAAAAGTACTTCATGTGTCTGTCGACGCTGGAACCCAGGAAAAACATGAAACTTCTTGTGGACGCTTATGGCGAACTGACGGAAGCTGAAACGGAAGGCTGCGCTTTGGTGCTGGCAGGCCGGAAGGGATGGAAGATTGACGAGCTTTTGCAGACTGCTTCAAAGAAAAACAGAAAGAATATATGTGTAACGGGACATGTCAGGGATCAGGATTTGCCGGAGCTTTATCGCCATGCGGAGTTTTTTGTCTTTCCCTCGATTTATGAGGGGTTTGGGATTCCTCCGCTTGAGGCAATGGCAGCCGGAGTGGCGGTAATTTGCTCAGATATTGAAGTGTTGAAGGAGATTCTTGGCAGCCATGCGGTCTATTTTCATAGCGGGGATCAAGAAAGTCTGAAAAAATCTCTAAAAGGGTTTTTAAGCGGAAATATGCCGAAGCCATCGGCAGAGTCGTTAATCCAATACAGCAAAAAGTATTCTTATAAAGATGCAGCAGTAAAAATAATGGCCTTATGGAAGAATTGAAGGAGAGTACCCTGGATGCAAGATGCGGATTTGCAGGAGGCCTTGGGAACAGACCTGCGGAAGCGACGGGTAAAATTGTTAAACACATATGTGGACAATGTTACGATGAAGGAAGCAGTCGCATACATTGAACGTCTGGCGCAGACGGGCTGCAATGCGTATGTGGTAACGCCAAATGTGGATCATATCGTCCGGCTGGAGAAGGATGCCTGTTTTAGGAAGATTTATTCGAAAGCGGATTTGATATTGACAGACGGAAAACCATTGATTTGGATCAGCAGATGGATGAAATCGCCTGTAAAGGAAAAGGTTTCCGGTGCGGATTTATTTCCAAAAGTGTGTGCGATGGCGGCGGAAAAAGGATATCGGATTGCGCTGCTCGGGGCACAGAGTGGCGTGGCGGCAAAGGCGGCGGAAAATCTGGTCCGAAAATATCCGGATCTCCGGGTGGCAGGGACGTACTCTCCTCCTTTTGGTTTTGAAAAAGACCCGAAGGACGTGGAGAAGGTGTACGATTTTATCCGGCGGACAAGGCCGAACATTCTTTTTATCGGTTTGGGGACTCCGAAGCAGGAGAAATTTTTCTTTGAGGCCAGGAAAAAGGTGAGGGTGCCTGTGGTGCTGCACATAGGTGCGGCGATTGATTTTGAGGCAGGCACAGTGCGACGGGCGCCAAAGTGGATGCAGGACGCAGGTTTGGAATGGTTTTATCGGGTTTTAAAGGAACCAGGCCGGTTATTTAAACGATATTTCATCGATGATATGGCAGTGATTAAACTTTGCTGGAAATATAGAAAAAAGGCTGGAAGAAAACATCCAGACAGAACGGTTTGACTTGTGTGTACCTTTAGGATATAATAGATTAGAATATGGCGGTTAGGAGAAATGATGAAAAAAGCATTGATTGTCGGTGCGGCCGGATTTGTAGGATCGTATCTGGCGGCACAATTAACAGAGGACGGGATGCAGGTCTATGCGACGAAGCTTCCTTCAGAGAAGGTGGAGGGGATCAAGGCTGAACTGCATGATTTGAATATTTTGAATAGAGAAGAGATTTCCGCCTTGTTATATAAATTGCGGCCGGATTATATTTTTCATTTGGCTGCGCAGAGTTCGGTGGCGCTGTCCTGGAAGAATCCGGGATTGACAATCGACGTGAACATCAAGGGCAGTGTAAATGTCATGGATGCCATTCGGGAGCAGGCCTATCAGCCGAGGGTTCTATTGATTGGTTCCGGTGAGGAGTATGGACATGTCTTTCCGGAAGAGACACCGATTTCGGAGGATAATCATCTGCGCCCCGGAAATTTGTATGCGGCCACGAAGGCATGCCAGAATATGATTGCCAAAATTTATACGGAAGCTTATAATATGGAGTTGGTTATGGTGCGGGCATTTAATCACATTGGTCCGAAACAAGCTCCTGCTTTTGTGGTTGCGGATTTTTGCAAACAGGTGGTGGAGATAGAGAAAGGGATGCGGGAGCCGATCATCGTGGTCGGAAACCTGCAGGCCAAGAGGGATTTTACGGATGTGCGGGACGTGGTCCGGGCTTATAGCTTGCTGGCACAGCGCGGCAGAGCCGGTGAGACCTACAATGTGGGAAGTGGACATGCGGTAGCTATACAGGAGGTTTTGAAGATGATTATCTCGAAATCCCTAATTCCAGTGGACATAAAAGTAGATCCGGGTAAGTTTCGTCCAGTAGACGTGCCAATTATAGAGGCAGATATTGCAAAACTTTGCAGACAGACTGGCTGGAAGCAAAAAATCTCTTTGGAGCAGACGATCTGTGAGACGATGGAATATTGGAGAGAAAATTTATAAATCGGCTTTTGATGGAGGCTTATGAATGGAAAGCATATCAGAGATGGTGGTACGACATTCCGAAAAAATAAAGCCGATTTTAAAGAAGACGGTGCCGAAACCGTTACTTCGGTATGCAAAAAAAAGGATGTTTCAGCAGATTTATGGACAGATTAACAGCTTGAAATTACAGCCTTATAGCTCGGAGGCTTTTCCAGTGGGAGTTAATTTGATTGGCCCGATAGATAGCGCTACAGGACTGGGACAGAGCTTTCGCCTGGTCGAAGGGGTGGTCAGGGAGCTTGGCTGCCCTTACTTGATTCGCAATTATGAACAGGGAACCAGGAATCGAGTGCAGATTACAGAATACGAGGGGTTCATCCAAAAGGAATTGCGGTATGCGATTAATTTGTGGCATGTCAATCCTTCAGAATTTGCAGAAGCATATTCTCTGTTTGGAAGAGAGGCGTTTGACCAGCGATACAATATTGCTTTTTGGCTTTGGGAGTTGGAGGACTTTCCTGACGAGTGGGTGCCCTGCATCAACTTGCTAGATGAAATATGGACTCCCTCTGAATTTATTAGCAGGGCAATTCGCAAAAAAACGAAGAAACCGGTATATACGGTTCCATATTGTATTTCGGCCAAGGTGGACAGAAAACAGTTTGACCGCAGATATTTTCATGTGCCGGAAGATCGTTTCCTCTTTTTAGTCATGTATGATTTTCAGAGCATTGCCGAAAGAAAAAATCCGGACGGAGCGATCCGGGCCTTTCAGATGGCTTTTTCTCCGACTCAGAAGGATGTTGGGTTGGTTATAAAGGTGAACTCTGCTGATAAAGAAAAGTTAAGCCAGCTTCAAAAGCGGATTGGAGAATATCAGAATATATTTTTATTGAACCGGAATATGGAAAAGGTCGAGGTGAACAGCCTGATCGCCTGCATGGACGCCTATGTTTCCCTTCACAGGGCGGAAGGATTTGGCCTTGTGCTGGCGGAGGCGATGTGGAACGGCGTGCCGGTGATTGCGACAAACTGGTCGGCAAACACGGGATTTATGAATTCGGATGTGGCATGTATGGTATCCTGCAAACAGGTCCGATTGGAAAGGGATATTCCTCCGTATAAGAAGGGAAATTATTGGGCAGATCCGGATATTAAGGAAGCGGCCGGATACATGAAGAGGTTGTCGTCAGATCCGGAATATCGCAGCAGGATAGCAGAGCGGGGCTGCGAATATGTCAGAAACCGGCTGCAAATGGAGAGCATAAAGAAAATAATGGAAGAGAGATTGCGGGATATAGAAGATGGCAGATGAAAAGAAGCGGATTGCAATCATCAACCAGCGCTATGGACTGGAAGTGAACGGCGGTTCCGAATATTATACAAGACAACTGGCAGAGCATTTGACCTCTCTGTATCAGGTAGAAGTATTGACAACAAAGGCATTGGGGTATGATTCCTGGGAGGATTATTATAAGCAGGATACTGAGGCGATTCATGGAGTGCTGGTCAGGAGATTTGGCGTTTCCCGTCTGAGAAATAAATTTCAAATGAGGGTGGCGGAGCGTTTGCGTCGTTATTGCCCTATATGGAAAGATAGATGGGAGAACAGGTGGATTGATGCCCAGGGACCTTATTCTCCGGGGCTTATTCAATATATTGCAGAACATCGGAATGATTATACAGTTTTTTTGTTTGTGACTTATTTGTATTATCATACGGTCAGAGGGCTTCCCCAGGTGGCGGACCGGGCCGTTCTGCTTCCGACGGCCCATGACGAGCCCTATATTTATTTTGATATATATAAGAGGATTTTTTCTCAGTCCAAGGCGATTATCTACCTTACGCCGGAGGAAAAGCTCTTTGTGGAGTCTTTATTTCCCGTAAAAGAGAAGCCAAGCTGTATTTGCGGGAGCGGCGTGGACGTTCCCGACCAGATTGATAACGGGGCATACAGAGAAAAATATGGCGTGTCCGATAAATATGTGATCTACGTGGGACGAATTGATCCCTGTAAGGGTTGTGACGAAATGTTTCGGATATTCCGAGCGTATAAGGAACAGCATCCGGATAGTGCGTTAAAGCTTGTGCTGATGGGAAAGGCGGTCATGGAAGTTCCGCAGGCAGATGATATTTTATATCAGGGCTTCGTGTCGGAAGAGGACAAGTTTAACGGAATCAGCGGAGCTATGGCGCTGTGGCTTCCGTCCAGGTATGAAAGTCTTTCGATCGCTGTGCTGGAAGCGATGTCTCTGGGAGTGCCGGTCATGGTGAATGGGAATTGCGAGGTTCTGAAGGGGCACTGCGAGCGGAGCGGGGGTGGAAGGTATTATTGTGATTTTGAAGATGCCTTACAGGTCCTTAAGGTGCTTTCTGTGGCTGAGAACAGACAGGCCATGTCCAAGCGGGCAGTGCGTTATGTGAAAGAAAACTATCAGTGGGATAGGGTTGCGGAAAAAATTAACAGTCTTCTTACGCAGTTGCAGAGGGATTGAGACATTGGGTGTGACAGTGCAAAATAGTGGACAAGGAGGACTGATTTATGGTATTACCGGCAAAACAGGAGCGGTACACTTTTGCGGATGTTCTCACTTGGGATGAGGGCGAGAATATCGAAATCATCAATGGGGAAGCATTTATGATGGCAACGCCGTCCAGAATCCATCAGAAAATCAGCATGGAGCTTTCCCGCCAACTTGCAAATTATCTTGAAGGGAAAAGCTGTGAGGTTTATCCTGTTCCCTTTGGTGTCCGGCTGTTTGAACAGGATGGGGACAGCCCGGAGAACGTGGATACGGTAGTTGAGCCGGACATCTCTGTGGTGTGTGATCGAAGCAAGTTGGATAAGCATGGATGCAAAGGGGCACCGGATATGATTATTGAAGTCCTTTCCCCCTCCACCCGGCGGCATGACCGGCTTGTGAAGCTGAACTTATATCAGCGGGCGGGGGTTCGAGAATACTGGGTTGTAGACCCAGACAATGAATCCGTCCAGGTGTTCACACTAGACGACGGCGCGCTGAAAATCCGTGAGGACTATGGATGCGAAGACGTGGCAAAGGTCAATGTGCTTGACGGATGCTTCATCGAGTTGAGCAAAGTGTTTTCTGAATAAACTGATTGAACAAGTGCGATAGGCTAAAAATAAAGGATATGATTATGAAGAAGGCATTGGAGATCTATCATTACCGGACAATGATTGTAAGTTTGATACAGAGAGATTTGCGTGGAAGGTATAAAGGGTCTGTGCTAGGCTTTACCTGGACGTTTTTAAATCCGCTTTTGCAATTGGCAGTATATACAGTGGTCTTTTCGACTATTATGAGAAATGGAATAGAGGACTATTATTTATTTCTATTTGTGGCATTGATTCCATGGATATTTTTTGCGGCATCCTTGACTGGAGGAGCAAGTTGTATTATTTCCCAAAAGGAATTAGTTAAAAAAATTTATTTTCCGAGAGAAGTTTTGCCGATTGCACATGTGACTTGCCAGCTAGTTAATATGTTACTCTCTTTTATTGTTGTTTTTGTCGTTTTATTATTGTCTGGACGGGGCATTAATTTTATGGGGCTGATTTATCTACTTCCAGTCATTGCCGTTGAGTATCTGTTGGCCCTTGGTATTGCCTTTATATCTTCTGCTTTGACTGTGTATCTGAGGGATCTGGAGCATATTTTAGTAATTGTGGCAATGGCATGGCAGTTTTTGAGTCCGGTTATGTATTCGATTGAGCAGGTGCCAGAGAGAATACGACTTTGGTTTAATCTGAATCCTATGTCGCATGTGATTTCTGCGTATCGTGATATTTTATATTATAAGCAGGCCCCTCATCTGAATACTTTGCTGACAGCAGTTGGATTGGGCATAGGATTGTTGGTCATTGGGTGGATTTTGTTCGGGCAGATGGAAAGACACTTTGCGGAGGAATTGTGATGGATTCAGGGTACGCAATTGAAGTGAAAAATTTGAAAAAGAGCTTTAGAGTATATTTGGATAAAGGGAGCACGATAAAGGAAAAGATTGTCTCCAGAAATCGAAGAAAGTATGAGAAACGAGAGGTGCTGAGGGGAATCAGTTTCTCTGTGCGGAAGGGGGAAGCAATCGGCCTGATTGGGCATAATGGATGTGGTAAAAGTACAACATTGAAATTATTGACTCGAATTATGTATCCGGACAGTGGTACGATTACCATGAAAGGTCGTATTTCCAGCTTAATTGAACTGGGAGCTGGCTTTCATCCGGATATGAGCGGGCGAGAGAATATTTATATCAATGCTTCTATTTTTGGATTATCTAAAAAGGAGATCGGAAGAGCACACGT
>CAJUOF010000357.1 GCA_910587905.1 uncultured Lachnospiraceae bacterium | reverse complement strand
GGAGCTTGGGTATGAGCCTTCGGTCCCGGAGCTTGCGAATGCTCTTGACATCAGTGAGGAAAAGGTCATGGAGATTATGCAGATTGCCCGTGAGCCTGCTTCCCTGGAGACACCAATCGGAGAGGAGGACGATTCCAACCTGGGAGATTTTGTGGCGGACAGCAACGCCGTGACGCCTGAGGGAAATGTGGAATCGGTGATGCTCAGAGAGCATATTGATACTTTGCTGGAAGATTTGAAAGAGCGGGAACGGCAAGTGATTGTTCTGCGTTTTGGCCTGGAGGATGGGCATCCCCGTACCTTGGAAGAGGTGGGGAAGGAGTTCAATGTCACCAGGGAACGGATCCGCCAGATTGAGGCAAAAGCGCTCAGGAAGCTTCGCAATCCGGTGAGAAGCAAACGGATTCGCGATTTTTTGTAATGATGGGAAGCTGTTTTCCCGGTATGTGTGGAGTGTTTTCCATCAGAAATACGTAAGAAGAGACGCTGTCCGAGGAATGAGGGACAGCGTTTCCTGCGCTTTGGAGGACGGAAAAGAAGTTGATTCGTGACAGGATGTATTTATGGATAAAGAGGTGTTTATGAGAAATTATCAGAAGGAATTGGACGTGCTCCTTATAGATGTGGCGGAGAAAACGAAGGTGCAGGGGATGCTTCCCCGGTTGCTCCTCCATAGCTGCTGCGCTCCATGTTCCAGTTATGTATTAGAATATCTGTCCGCTTTTTTTTCCATTACGGTTTTTTATTATAATCCCAATATTGGGCCGAAAGAGGAGCATGAAAAACGGGCTTTGGAGCAGGAACGACTGATTTCTGAACTGTCGGAGCAGATCCGGAAGGACGAGGAACAGAAGCACATAGAAGGGGGGAGGCGGTTTTATCCCATTACCTATATACGTGGGGCCTATGAACCTGAGGTTTTTTATGAGGCAGTGAGAGGGTTGGAGAAGGCGCCGGAGGGCGGAGCGCGGTGTATGAAGTGTTATGAGCTTCGTTTAAAAAGGGCCGCAGAGCTGGCGAAGGGAGGGGGATATGATTATTTCTGTACAACGCTTTCCATCAGTCCCCTAAAAAAGGCAGAGGCACTTATGAAGATCGGGGAACGGCTGGCAGAGGAATACGGGGTGGCTTATCTGCCTTCTGACTTTAAAAAGAAGAATGGATATAAACGTTCCGTGGAGTTGTCTGCTCGCTTTAGCCTTTACCGACAAAATTATTGCGGCTGCGTCTTTTCCAGGAGAGAAGCGGAAAAGGCGTAGCGAAAGGGAGAAGAGAATCTTTATAAAGAAGAGATACGGATAGGTTTATAAAATCTTTAGAAATGTTTCCGGCAGTTTTCTTGACGGAGTTTCAGAAAGAGAATATGATGTGGAAGAGAACGGAAAATTAAAGTTTTGCCGGAATCAGAGGAAAAACGGTAGACAGGAGAGAAGACGATGGGAAGATTTCGAGATAGGCTGACGCGGTTTATGTATGGACGGTACGGAGTAGATCAGTTGAACCGATTTTTGATGGGAATCGTAGTGGTATCCCTGGTGCTCTCATTGTTTATCCACCACCAGCTTTTCTACTGGCTCACGGTCCTCGGTATAGGGATTTCTTATTTTCGGATGTTTTCCAAGAATATCCGAAAGCGTTCGCAGGAAAACAACAGATACCTGCAGGCTACGGATGGAGTTCGAAAGAGTTTTGCCAGAATGAAGAGCAGGAGCCAGGACAAAAGCCATTGTTATTTTAAATGTCCGTCCTGTAAACAGACGGTGCGGGTGCCGAAGGGAAAAGGGAAGATTTGTATTACCTGCCCGAAGTGTAGCAAAGAATTTATCAAGAAAACTTAAAGGAGCAGTGATAAAACAAAGAGGAGATTCTTATGGATCAGATGCTTGAAGGCCTGTTTCATTATTTAGAGAACGGAGTTTCCCCCTTTCACATAGTTTCCCTGGCGGCAGAGGAGCTATCGCAGGCCGGCTACCAAGAACTGGAACTCTCAAAGAGCTGGATGTTGGAACGGGGCAGAGGATATTATGTGAAGGCATATGATTCCTCTTTGTTTGCCTTTCGGGTGAACCCAGGATTTGGCAGACTTCAGGGCTTCCGGATTGCGGCGGCGCATACGGATTGGCCCTGTATGCGGATCAAGACAGCCCCGGATATGTCCCAGGGAGTCTATGCAAAATTGAATGTAGAAACCTACGGAAGTCCGATTTTAAATACATGGTTGGACCGCCCTCTTTCTGTGGCCGGACGGGTGACGGTTCGGGGAGAACGTTGTTTTTCGAGATTTCTCTTTATAATTGTGATCGGCCGGAGCTTTTCGGGCTGAGTCAGGAATTCTTATCCGCTCCCAGGCTGGACAACCTGGTTTCGGTGAAAGCCTGTGTGGACGGGCTCTTAAAAGAAGGCGGCCGGAGAGACGGCGTGGATATGGTGGCTTTGTTTGACCATGAGGAGATCGGCAATCGAACAAAGCAGGGGGCCGCTTCCGCACTTCTCTCTGTTGTTATGGAAAAAATCTGCCGTTCTTTTGATTACAGTGATGAAGACTGCTTAAACAGCCATTTCCGCAGCTTTCTTTTGTCGGTAGATGTGGCCCATGGCGTACATCCCAATCAGCCGGGAAAAAGTGATGTGACAAATTTGGTGTATCCGGGAAATGGGGTGGTACTAAAGACAGAGTGCTGTCAGAGATATGCTACAGACGGAGTCGCTGTTGGTGCGATACGCGGTATCTGTGAAAGGCAAGGGATTCCGTATCAGATGTTTGGCAGGAGGATTAAAAACTTTCTGAATACCCCTTTTCAAATGAGATATCCTGTGCTATCATATATGGTAATGAAAACTACATGGAACGGTTAAGAGTTCGAATAAAAGTAGTAGAGAAGTGCAGGAGGAAAAATATGAATTACAAGATTGTGGTGGATAGCTGCTGCGATTTGACAGAGGAATTGAAGGCAGACAGCCATTTTCAGGTGATTCCCTTGACGCTGCAGGTGGGGGATACGGTAATCATAGACGACGAAGGATTTAATCAGGCGAACTATCTGGAACTGGTACGGACGACGCCAGATTGTCCGAAGACAGCCTGCCCTTCTCCGGAGGCATTTAAAGAGGCGTATGACTGTGATGCAGATGTTATTTTCGTCGTGACTTTGTCTCAGCATTTGAGCGGCACCTATAACAGCGCGGTTTTGGGCAGAACTCTTTATCTGGAGGAAAAAGGGCAGAAGCAGATTGCTGTGTTCAGCTCTGATTCTGCCGCTGTGGGAGAGGTGAAGATTGCTTTAAAAATCAGGGAGCTTGCCGAGGCAGGTAAGACGTTTGCCGAGATTGTAAGGGAGGTTTCTGATTTCCGAGACAATATGAAAACCTATTTTGTGTTGGAAACTCTGGATTACCTCAAAAAGAACGGAAGGCTGACGGGGCTCCAGGCGGTTTTTGCCACGGTTTTGAACATTAAGCCGGTGATGGGCGCAGATAAAGGTGTGATCATCAAATTGGATCAGGCCAGAGGTATTGAGAAGGCCCTCACAAAGATGTCTCAGTGGGTGGCGAAGGAGGCAAAGGAAGCGGAGAACAAAATTCTTGCCATTGCCCATACCAATTGTCCGGAACGGGCGAAGAAGGTGAAGGAGCAGATTTGCAGGCTGATTAAGGTGAAGGATGTTTACATTGTCAATACGGCAGGTGTCAGTACCACCTATGCCGGAGATGGCGGTGTGATCATTGCACTCTGATCAGATAAGGTGCAGAGTAGATTAGAGTTTGCAGAAAGAAAAAGAAACCTTGATGGAATAGTTGGGAGGAAGTCCTGGATGGACTCCCTCCTTTTTGATTGCGGAGGCGCAGATTTGTTCCTATCGCTTCCTGACATGCTTTTCCATCAAGGAGATCAGCCGGTAAAAGCCCATGGAAAGGATACAGAGGATGACAATACTCATTATGACAATGTCCATTTTGAAGACTTGGCTTCCATAAATAATCAGATATCCGAGTCCTTTGTCGGCAGCCAGAAATTCCCCGATAATGACGCCCACCAGACAGAGACCAATGTTGACCTTCATGTTGTTGATGATCAGCGGGACAGAGCTTGGGACGAGAACTTTAATCAGAACATCTTTTTTGTTTCCTCCCAGAGTGTAGATCAGACGGATTTTATCGGGATCTACTTCTTTAAAACCGGTGTGAAGGGTCATGATGGAACCAAAGACCGCTACAGAAACGGCGGCTACCACGATCGTTTTCACATTATTCCCCAGCCATACGATCAGTACCGGAGCCATGGCAGATTTTGGAAGGCTGTTGAGCATGACCAGATAGGGCTCTAAAAGCTCGGACAGAGTTGGGAAGAGCCAGAGGAGCATGGCAATGAGGATGCCGCAGGCCATGACCAAAAGGAAACTTCCGATGGTTTCGGCTAAGGTAATACCAATATGGCCGAAAATGCTGAAATCCTTTGCCATACTGAGGAAGCACCTCACCATCCGGGAGGGACTGCTGAATATAAAGTCATTGAGGATGCCGGTGTATGCGGCAAGCTCCCAAATGCCGACAAACAGAAAAAATAAAAGAATTTGTCCCGCCAGGACGAGGTGTCTGTGGCGGGAACGGGCTTTCAGGTAACGCGCCTGAGCCACAGAAAGGGATTTATCCATTGGATTTAAGCTCCTTCCAGATTTCGTCAAAATATTCACTGAAGCAGGGGGCACTCCGACGTTTTAGGGGGGGGTCGAAGGGATCGCTAAAATGGAGAGGTAAAATCTTTCTGACCCGGGCAGGGCGGTGGGAAAGGATCAGCACTCGGTCGGCCAGGGTGATAGCTTCCGCCAAGTCATGGGTCACCAGGATGGCAGTTTTTCCTTCCCTCCGTAAAATCCCTCCGATGTCATCCCCTACCTCCAGGCGGGTTTGATAATCCAGAGCGGAAAAGGGCTCGTCAAGGAGCAGGATATCCGGCTCTAAGGCTAAGGTCCGGATTAGGGCGGCCCGCTGACGCATGCCGCCGGACAGGGCCGACGGTGGGGAATCCTTGAAGGCAGACAGCCCGTAGGTATTCAACATGGAGTCCGCCTGCTCCTTCGCTTCCTGATTTAAGCTGTGATGGATTTCCGGCCCCAGTAAAACATTGTCGTATATGGTACGCCATTCAAACAGATGGTCTTTCTGGAGCATGTAGCCAATATTGGTTTCGGACATTCCGCGGGATTTTCCGAAAAGCCGAATCTCTCCCGCCTCAGGCTCGAGGAGCCCGCTGATCAGGGAGAGAAGGGTGGTTTTGCCACAGCCAGAAGGCCCTACAATGGCAATAAACTCTCCGGACATTACAGAGAAAGTGATATCGGAGAGAGCCGGAGTCTCACCGTCCGGCGAATGATAGGAAAAGCATACATTTATAAATTCAAGGACTGGTTCCATAAACGTTCCTCCAATTAGTATATCATGCCCTATGGGTATAGTTTATTGTATGGAAGCAAGAAAAGAGAGGTGCTTGAGAAAATT